>JBGPFT010000014.1:0-17526 GCA_041483475.1 Fibrobacteria bacterium
AGTGCCTCATTACCGTCGGGATATGTGGGAAGACCCAGGTTTTTCGCCCCCAGGTTATAAGTGCTGTTCGACCAGGGGGAGTTGAAATATTCGAATTGCACGGTGAGTTGATCCAGCACTCCGAAGGTGGGGACATGCGCTCCCACCATGACGGGCGCGCGCTTCCACTTGTCTTCATAGAACACGGGGTAATCCTTCCAGCCCAGAACCGCCGCCTCGGCGAAAAGCTTGCAGGGGTTCTTTTCCCCATCCAGTCCCAGCAGCTTCCCCAGGTTCACGGACAGTCGGGCCATGACCACCGCTCCCGCCGGCGTGTAATAATTCAGGCCCAAGTTCGCGCTGTCGGGCAACCAGACATACAGCGAGTCCAGAATCCTTTGGTAGTTCGCGGCCTGGGCGGAATCTCTTATAACGGTCTGGGCGACATCTACGTATTGGGCGTAGAAATTACGGTTGTTGACGTAATAGGAGGAGTCGCCGAAATACTCCGTGCCATATTTGCTGAAATAGGCGTTGGCCAAAACCTTGTGCTGGGTGCGTTTGTCATTCACCGGGATAAGCCGCTTGAAATTCACCCCCGCCCCCAACTCCACGACCCCGTCCATGAGCCGATAATTCGCCACCAAGGCCGCTGACCAATCGTAAAGCGGGGGCATGGAATTTTCGGTGGTGAGCATGCCGTCCAAAGACAGGTTGCCAAGGTGGAGGTTGGCGTGGAAACCCTGCAAATAAGCGGAATTGTCGTTGATGAAGGTAAGCCCTCCCGTCATGATATAACTCGGGTAAGGTCCGCTGCGAAACAGATACTCGCCCAAGTCCGCGGCATCGGGATTGTACTTGAAGGGGAATATCCCCCCCCCGAGGCTGAAGACGGGGTGTTCCGGATCCCCGAAACCATACATGGCCTTGGCCACTGCGGGCCCGAAGAAGAACATCTTGAACATGCTGCTGCCGTACTTGGGAATCGGATGCTCGGGCTTGGGGAATTCAAAAATGCCGCCCATTCCCAGCCGGAGTTCCAGGCGCCTGTTGACGAGCGCGTCCTGTTCCAGAAAGGTGCCGAAATGATCCACCCATTCGCCGCGCAATTGGGGATTGCGGCTGGCCACGACACCCGCGTCATTGGCTACCACCCCGTGCGTAATGCCTCCGAACTCCTGCAATCCGCCGAACTTGAGAGGTTGATAAACGATATCGGAAGTGTCTTCCGCTCTCGCGAACACGCCGGTGATCAGCAACATCGCCGCGGACGCGATTTGTCGCATGCTGGGCTTCGGATTCGTCATCCCGTCCTCAAATCCCGAAGCTGAACTGGGTCATCCAATACCAGTTGTTCCTGTTCGTGGTGTAAAACACTTCGTTGGGATCGAAAAAGGGCCCGGCATAGGTGTCCTTGCTGACCAAGCGCGCATGATCCCTTGCCGCCTGGACGGCGAAGAAAAGCCCCTTGGACAGCTCCTTCTTGATCAAAATGGACCAACTGCGGTCATCCTTCTTAAGCCCATCCGAGTAATCCCGGCCGGAAAGCAAACGATCGGCTCCGTCCGCGAATTGCGGGGTCGCTTGGTTGGAACGGACGCTGGATTCGAAGGAATTGATGTTTGGGGAATGGAAATATTCGTATTGCACGGAAATCAAATCCAAGAATCTGAAGCCGGGAAGATTGATTCCGACCATCACAGGCATGCGCTCCGATTTCTTGGTATAAAAAACCGGATAATCCTTCACCCCGAGCAAGGCGGATTCAACGAAAATCCTGAGGTCGTTTGGACCGAACATCTCCGCGGGGATCAGCTTCTTCAAGTCCAGCGAAGCCATCGCGTCAACGACGACTCCCGCCTGGGTATAGTGCTGATAATCCGGTTGAAATGCCCCTCCCGGAGTAGTCCATAGGATTACGTTGTCCAATATGGCCTGCGCAGCCTGTGCCTGCGGTGCGTAATAGGCGGAATCAGCGGGACTATAGTGGATGGTATCAGCGGCATTGGATGCATCATACAGCATTTGATTGTAGAAGGTGGCTTTATTCCTGTTATAGCCTTTGAAGGTGAGATCGGCGGAGTAATATTGGCCGTCTGGACCCAAGAAGTAGGAGTTGTCCTGGATTTTCACCGTGGTTCTCGAAGGACGAATCGGAATCAATCGCTTGAAATTCACACCCGCCCCGAGATCCAACAGGCCTCCCGCCAGCGAATACTTGAACACTCCCGCCAGGGAAAGATCGTAAAGGGGAGGCATCGTCGTTTCCGTGGTCAGGAAAAGATCGGCTTTGAGATTCCCGAAGGAAAGGAATGATTTCAACCCCTGCAAGGTCGACGAAGTATTGTTGACCAGGGAATATCCCCCGGTCATGATATAGGTGGGGTACGGCCCGGAGCGGAACAGGTATTCCCCCAGGTTAGACGCGTCCGGATTGTATTTGTACCCGAACATTCCCAGCCCGACTTTCCAATCTGTATTTCCTTGCAGGGCCCGGTATTCCAAATCGGCCACGGCCGGGCCCACGAAAAACATCCGGTTCTGAGTGCCCCCCCATACCGGATTTATTTCCTCGGGCTTTTGGAATTCGAAAATCCCGCCCACGCCGACATTCACCGACCAACGTCCGGATGACGCGCTTTGTATGAGGTAGGCCGCGAAATGGTCCAGCCATTCGTCGCGGAAAGCCGTGGGCTGGGTGCTGAACCGGCCGCCTTGCAGCATGCCGAATTCGTACAAGGCTCCGATGGAAAGCGGCTTGTACTGCACGTCCTCCCCCATCACCGGAAGCATCATGCAAATCCATAAAAACGCGGCCCGCTCAATGCGGAGGAACATTTTCAGCGAACGAACAGGTTTTGCCATTTCGATGTTCCGAACACTCAGAGGCTTAGGAAAAGATAAAGAAAAAGGGTTTTACTGCAAGGCATTCGGCGGGGAAAGCTAAAAAAGAAAACCCCGCGCTTTGGGCACGGGGAAAAAACGCATGGGGAAAGGCCGCTGCTAAGGAATCAGTGCCTTAGTTTGGAATACTCCGGAAACCGTTTCCAGTCTCATTAGATAGAGACCCTTGCGGAAAAGAGCCCTCTCCAGGATGATTTCGGAACCCGCCACGGAGTTAAGTCGCCGGATCAGCCTGCCCGACAGGTCGTAGATTTCCGCGAACCGCAATCCTGCGGCTGGATCGACCACGAATGCCAAGCCTTGGGGCCGGCCTTCGAAGCGATAACCAACGGCTTTCCCGCTTTTCCCGAATAAGGCGGTACCGGTTGTTATAGGCGGGCCGAGCGTCACCCGGTTCTGGGAAACCAGGGAGTCATGCAGGATGCGAAGACGGCGAATCTGCCAATTTCCTCCATGGTCGTCTTGCCAACCCCAATATCCTATCGGAATGTAGGTGCGATTGCCCGCCGCCGTCTGGCAAAAGCGGTTATAACCGGTCCACTTGCTGGCATTGTAGGCGGCGAGGAAGTTCGCGGACCAATACCGGAATGAAGACACTTTCGATCCGTTCATCCAATGCTCGACGCTGTCGGCTTTTACCACGATGCGGAGGGAATTCCACCGAGCGGTCGAAAAAGTCTGGTAAGTTTGGGGTATGGGCGGATACAAATCATAAGGCGCTCCCGCCGTAACCTTCAAATTGGCTTGGATTAAATTATCGTCAATGGCGAACTCAACTCCGGTATACCAATCATTCCCCCCCGACACATCGTGGCGGTAAATGACCCCTTCATTGCCGCTATTTCTGAAATCCATGCGTAAATCCATGTCCCGGTAAGTAGTGCGCGTACGGGCGTCGGGAATGGCTGCGGTGGTTTTCATGGCCCGGAAGAAAACTCCCGGGCGTTGGGGATCGGTGAACGTGGTGTCCATGGTCCACCCCGCGTTCAAGGCGGTATTTGTGGTGTTACCCGAGATATAGTCGGCGAACTGATTTCTGAAACTTGCCGCCGTCGAATCGAACAACAATCTAAACCCTTGGGTCACTTCGTATGGGGCCAGTTGGTTGATGGTGTCTTTTTGCGCAGCGGCAATACCAATGCCGACGGATGCGATACAGGCGACGGTCAACTTAAAACGGGATTTCATGGTTCACCTTCCTTCTCAGGACAAAAAGTCCCGGCTTTCTCCCCCATTGTACCGCTCCTTGCTCCTTGCGGCAGGTTTAATCTAACGTCATCATTTTTCGTCGGCAATGTGTTTTTGTTTTTTTAAGCGAAAACCAGCCATAAAGTCCCAGACAATCCTCTCATTTGTTTGTTTTTCAGGTTTTGGCTTGAGGATGATTTTACCGAGGGGGCTGAAATTCAGCTGAAATCCTCACCGCCTGTTCCAAGGCATAATCCGCCATGGGAGTGCCGGGAGCGGCTTCCGCCGCAGCCCGAAAAAACTTAACGGCGTTTTGCGGGACATTGTTCACCATGCACACCGTGGCCATTTGCAGGTAAATCTCCGCCGGAAAGGGAGAGTTCGGCAATGCCCGGTTAAGAATGGCCATTTGATCCACCGAACATCGCCGCAGAAGTTCCGGGTCGTCGACGAAGGGCTCGAAATCCGGCACCACCTCGTTGGAGCAATAGCGTTCCGCCCGTTTCGCGTAAGCCTCCCGTTGCTCCGGAGTGGCGACTTTCAAATCCGCCATGCCCGGAAAGGGACGGTATAGCGACAAGGCGTACGCGGCGAAGGCCAACCGCATTCCGGGATCGGCTTTTTGCACGGCTACCTCGGCCTGCGTCCTTGGTGAAAGCCGGGACAAGTGCGCAATTTCGGTTTCGATGCGCTTGCCATCGTCGAGGAACATGAGGCGCGGGGCCTGGAATTCCAGCCGGGGATGGTCCACGGTGTGCAATGGACCTTCGCCGAATAATTCGCCCAAATTTTCGGCGGTCACGAGGCGGTAGAGAATCCGCGGATCCGGGATTTCCACGTTCCGGGACCCGGACATTTGCGCCCGGCGCTCCGGGGAATCCAGGATGGACCAAGGGGTGCCGGCGGCACCGTCCGCCGTAGGCGGATTGAAGCCCACCAGCAGATAATCGCTGGCCGTTTCCGACACCGGCCTGTCGTCGGGCATGGTGCGCACCAAAATGCCGTCGGGGAACACCGCGTGAAAGGTGCGGCCCACGAGGCAAAAGGTTTCCCAATCCATCTTGTAGGAATGGATGAATTGCGCCATCACTCCACCCGGATTGAGGCTGGTCTTGGCGCGGGCATAGAACTCGCGCGTGAACAATTCGGCCAAGCCCGCCATCCAGGGATTGGAAGGCTCCGAGATGATGACGTCGTAGCGCCTTCCGGAAAGCAGCAGGTGCGCCTTGGCGTCCTGGACGATGACGCGCACCCGGGGGTCGTCGAGAACCCCGTTGTTCCAGGGCGCGAACAGGCGTGCAGCCTTCACCACCTTGGGATTGATCTCCAGCACGTCCAGGTGCCGGACGGGATAATGCAGCACCTCGCCGGCCGTGATTCCGCTGGCCAGGCCCAACACCATGACGTCCTTGGGATCGGGGTGTACGGCCATGGGAAAATGCGCCAACAAGGTTTGGGTGAACATATCGCCGCGCGAAGATGCGTCCGCCTTCCCGCTCAGATAAAGGCTGAACTGATCGATGCCGATGATGTCGGCCATTTTCCATACGGCGGTGAATCCCTCCAAGCCGTCGCCGAAATATTCGATGGAGCCCGGCGCTCCCACCTGGAGCGAAATATTCCCGCGGAAGGCATCGAGCCAGGAAAGGGAAGCCATGCGCGGATCGGCGTTGGCCGAGTTGACGCGTATCAACGCCTCCCTCGGCCAGCGCGGCCAGACAAAGACAAGGGCCAAAGTGAACGCGGCGATGGAAACGATGAAAATGCGCATCCCGCGTCGCGGCGGAGTGGGCGGCTGAAACCATGAACCCATTCCCAGGGAGGCGGCCAACGCTACGGTGGCTTGCGCCACGGCCAAAAGTTTGAGGGAATTCTCCTTGCCCAAAACCGGCAGGAGAATGAAACCGGCGCACCAAGATCCGGCCACCGCGCCCGCGGTATTCCACAGATAACTGTCGCCCGCCGTGGCGCCCAAGGCTTGCCGGTATCGGCCCCAAAGCTTGGCGGCCAAAGGCAAGGTCGCGCCGAACAGGAAAGTCGGAACGAAAAGCACGATCAAGACGTAAAGGGATTTCACCGCCATCTGCATGGCGAAGCGATCGAAATAAAGCAGGTTGGCCTTCTGAAAGAAAACCAGATTGCTTCCCATGCGCTGGCTGGCCGCCAACGCCGCGAGGGCGGCCGCCGCCTGGACCCCAATCAACCACAGGAGAGGCGAGCGCGTTCGATCCGCCACCCGTCCGAAAACCCCGCCGCCCGCGGCCAAGCCGGCGATGAAAGCCGCGAGCACGGCGGTGAAGGCATAGGTGGTGGGCCCGAAGGTCAAGGTCAAAAGCTTGGTCCACAGCACCTCGTAAGCCAATGCGCAAAACCCGGAAAAAGCGAGCAGCCCCAGGGCCAAGAAAGCGGAGGAGCGAAGATGAGGATCCGGGGCCGCCACTCTGCCCCTCGAACCCGGCTTTGCCCGCGAAATCATTTCCCCTTCCACGGCGCTGAAATACGAACCGCTGCGCCAAGCCGCTAAGGAACAAACCGCGGCGATGAAAAAATTCAATCCCACGCCCACGCCCACGGTGACGGGAAGCCCGAAATCAGGAATGAGAAAAAATCCCGCCCATAACGCCCCCAAAGCGGCGCCCAGGCTGTTGACCGCGTATAGGCCGCCGAAATGCCGGCCCAACCCACGTTGATCGGCCGCGCAAAAGCGGGTGAGAATAGGCAGGCTCAAACCCATGGCGAAGGCGGGGGGAAGCAAGGCCGTCAGGGATGCGGCCAAAACCGCGCTTTGGAAGAGAAAAAATCCGCCTTGATAATGCACATAGGCCCAAGCCAGAGGCGTATGCCACACCCGCAGCCAGACGGGAACGAGCAATGAAAGCAAAGCCGCCGTAGCCTCGGCGGCTCCATAAGCCAAAAGCAGCCGGCGTCCGCCCCCGGCTGATAGTCGCCCGTCGGCCAACCGACCGCCTGCGAGGGCCCCCAGGCCCAACCCCGCCATGAACAACGTGAGTACCACGCTAACCGCGAAGGCAGCGCCTCCCATCTCCCGGGTGAGCTGACGGGTCCAAAGCATCTCGAACAGAAGCCCCGTGGCGCCCGAGAGGAAAAAGCAGGAATAGGCGAGGAGGATCATACGGTTGCGGATCTTCACGGCGAAGCGGAGAAGTTAGCTTGTGGCGCGATGAAAACGGATCGACTGAAAGGACCTTCCTTTCCCGGAATAGCCACCGGCTTGGCGCGGACTTCCGACGGCGGAGAAGCCTTTCAAGTAGAATGCGTCCTGCTTTCGGGCCGGGGCAAACTGATCGTCACCGGAAACCTGGGGGGTTCGGCCCGTGAGTCCGCCCAGGTGGCTTTGACTTTGGCGCGCATGCGCGCCCGAGGTTTCGGGATAAACCCGGCGGATTTCATGAGAACCGACGTTCACTTCCATATCCCGGAAATTTCAGCGGACAAGGACGGCCCTTCGGCCGGGCTTGCCATGCTAATCGCGCTGATCTCCGCCATGACCCGGAAACGCGTGGATCCACACCTGGCCTTCACCGGGGAAATTTCTCTCTCTGGGAAAATCCACCCCGTGGAAGGCCTTGTCGAAAAGTCGATCGCGGCACATCAAGCCGGAATCGAAAGTTTGTTCGCGCCCGGAGGAAACGCCGGCGAGATGGATGCGACGGCGAAGCGCGAAAACTTAGAAATCCTGGCGGTGGAAAATGTCGACGAAGTTCTGAGACGGGTATTCAAAAAACCGGCCTAGCTCATTTTCTTTTGGCCTTCTCCTCAAACAGCGACTTGAACTCGCCGTAGCCTTCCGCCTCCAGTTTTTCCTTGGGGATGAACCGCAGCGACGCGGAGTTGATGCAATAGCGCAGGCCTCCCGGGCCGGGTCCGTCGGGGAATACGTGCCCGAGGTGGGAGTCGCCCCGTTTGCTGCGCACCTCGGTGCGCACAATGCCGAGTCCACCGTCGGAATGCTCCGTCACGTTTTCGGGTTTGACGGGACGCGTGAAGCTGGGCCAGCCGGTGCCGCTTTCGAACTTGTCCTTGGAACTGAACAGCGGCTCGCCCGAAACCACGTCCACGTAAAGGCCCTCGCGGTGGTTGTCCCAGAACTCGTTGCGGAAAGGCGGCTCGGTGCCGCATTGCTGAGTGATCTCGTATTGCATCGGATTCAATTTCTTCTTCAACTCCGCAGCAGAAGGCTTCTGAAAAATGGCTTGCGCCGAAACCTCCTCGACGCCGTCGTTTTTGGGGTTCGCCGGAATCACAAGCGGCTCCCTATCCTTGCCCCAAGCCTTGTCCAGGAAATCGTCGCGCCCCGATCCCCGCCGGTAGCGGTGATAATGGCTTGGATCGCGGCGGCAGAAATTCTGGTGATACCCCTCCGCCGGGTAGAAAATCCGGAATTCCGAGATTTCCACGACGATGGGATCGGAGAAACGGCCGCTTTTGGCGAGCCGATCCCGCGAGGTTTCGGCCAGCTTTTTTTGTTCGCCGTTATGGTAATAGACGGCGGGGCGGTATTGGGAACCTCGATCGACGAATTGCCCTTCGGCATCGGTGGGATCGATTTGCCGCCAAAACGCCTCCAACAGGGTCGAATAACTCATGACTTTCGGATCATACAGCACCTGCACGCATTCCGCATGTCCGGTGGTCCCCGAGCTCACCTGTTCGTAGGTGGGATTGGCCGTTTTCCCGCCCGAATATCCCGAAATGACGGCTTTCACTCCCGGCAATTTTTCGAAAGGCGACTCCATGCACCAGAAACAACCGCCGGCGAAGGTGGCGCGGGCCAGGGAAGGGTCGGCGAGCGCGGCGGAATCGCGGGCCGATTCCTCCGCGGCGGTTTGAGCGGGGTTCTCGATCACGGGCAATCCTCCATAGGCGGCCGCCGACAGCAACAACACGGATACGGTTTCCATCCCGTTAATATATCCTTCGCGGCTCCCCGCGCCTACCTTGGATATATTTCGCCCGTGAATTCCGCCGACCTGCAAGTCAAGGCCGCCACTGTTCAATCCCGCATCGAAGCGGCCTGCCGCCGGGCCGGGCGCGATCCTCGGGAAATCCGGCTGATCTGGGTCGGCAAGAACCATCCGCGGGAACAACTGCTTCAGGCGCATGTCGCAGGAGCTCGGCTGTTCGGCGAAAACCGGGTTCAGGAAGTCCTGGAAAAATTCCCTCTTTCCGGCCCGACGGAACGATACTCGACCATGAATTGCATTTCATTGGCCATTTGCAAAGCAACAAGATCCGCAAGCTGCTTCCGCTATGTTCGGCCATCCATTCCGTACATTCGCCCGATCTCTGGCAAGCCTTGAATCGCGTGGCGGGGGAAATGGGACTGAGGCGCGACGTATTTCTCCAATTGAACACTTCGCGTGAGCCGCAAAAATCGGGGTTTCCTGCCGACGGTTTTCCCGAAACGATGGCCGCCCTTTCGCCCGCGCCCAATCTCCGGCTCATCGGCCTTATGACCATGGGCCCCGCTGAGGGGGGGCCGGAGGCATCGCGGCCTTGCTTCCGCGAATTGCGTCTTCAGTTGCAATCCTTGCGAGATCGGTTCGGTGACGCGGAGCCGTGCCGCGACCTGCGCTCCCTCTCCATGGGCATGACCTTGGATTTCGAGGCCGCCGTCGAGGAAGGCGCCCATTACCTGCGCATCGGCACGGCGCTGTTCGGGGCCGGAAATTAAGGGAATAAAAAAGGGGATGGAATCCATCCCCTTCGCGCTCAAAAACGAAAATCGATTACCAACGGTTGTTGGGCCGGGGCCGGTTTTCGCGGGGACGCGCCTCGTTGACGTTCAACGGACGGCCCTTGAGTTCCTTGCTGTTCAGGCCCTGAATGGCTTTTTGCGCTTCGTTGTCATTGGGCATGTCGACGAAGGCAAAACCGCGGGGTTTTCCCGTTTCGCGGTCGGTCATGATTTTCACGGAAGTAACCTGGCCGAATGCGCCAAAAGCCGCCTCTAGGTCTCCCTGTGAGGCTTCCCAAGACAAATTTCCTACGAACAAATTCATATGTGTATCCTTGTTTTGTTGTTGTGAGTGAATGCCCTTTTGGAAGGACCTAAACCGAATGGGAAGGGCCTAAAGAGGACGGGGTCAATAATAAAAGCCGCAAGGCCGTTTGGCTAGTGGAAATGTCCCCAATTGGCGGTTCCGCCCCTTAAAATGCCGTATTTCAGTGAGAAATGGAAGGAAATTGCAGTCAACCCTACCCCAACGCCGCCTTCACCGAGACCAGGGCCACCTCGATTTGCTTTTCGTCCGGTTCACGCGTGGTGATTTTCTGTAGCCACAGGCCCGGCGCTACCAACGGCCTGACCCAAAGCGAATCCTGGAAGCGAGCCGATAGTTTGAGCGCCTCGAAGGCGATTCCGGCCACCAAGGGGACGAAGGGCAGGTGGATCAGGAAGCGGTGGAGGAAGGTGGGATAGGAGTAACCGAAAGCCTGGAGCAATAAGGTGTCGAGCAGGGAAAAAAAGAGTATGCACACCAAGGCCACGATGAGGATGAAGGATGTGCCGCAGCGGGGATGGAAGCGGCTTTGCTTCGCGATTTCACTTACGTCCAACGGGACTTTTTTTTCATAGGCGAAAATGGATTTGTGTTCTGCGCCGTGGTATTGAAACAAGCGCGCGATGTCGGGGAGAAAAGACAGCCCCCACATATAGGCAAGCAGCAAGGAAATGCGCACGAGGCCCGCCGTCGCGTTGAAAAGCAAGGGATTGGCAGGATGTTCGCGGTTGCCGCCCGTGAGGAAGGAGGAGGTAGCGTACGGGAGAAGTTGGAACAAGGCCAAAGCTAAGACGAAGGAAAGCGCCAGCGTCAGCACCATCACCGCTTTCTGTTTGCTTCCCGCAGGCGCGGTGAACTCCCGTTTGTCCGAAGTCGCTTTGGCGGCTTCCTGAATCCCCACCGACCAGTTCAAGGCCTGCATGCCGATGTAAAGCGACTCGATCAAGGACGCCGCCCCACGCAAGATGGGCCATCCCAGAATCCGGGCGCGGCGCGAAAAAGGCGTAAACTCCCGATCCTGCAAAGCGATGGACCCGTCAGGCGCGCGGGCGGCTACGGCCAAGCGCCGGGGACTGCGCATGAGAACCCCTTCCACCACGGCCTGGCCTCCGATGGATTCCGGTTGCTGGCTGAGGAGATGAAAGAGGCCGCCTTGCAGGCGGAGGAAAAAAACGCGCGACGGGGTCATAACCTTCCCCGCCATGGCTACTCGGCCGCCTTGGCCGTTTCCTTTTCGGGATCCGCCTTGGCGGTTTTGCGGGTATGGCGCTTTCCACCCACGACCGAGGTATAACGCGAGGTGAATTTCTCGATGCGCCCCGCCGAGTCGATCATTTTCTGCTTGCCCGTGTAATAGGGGTGGCAATTGGAGCAGATTTCAATGGTCTGTCCCGGAGCGGTGGAGGGAAGCTGGATGACATTGCCGCAGGAACAATTAAAGGTCTGATCGCTGTACTTGGGATGGATGTCGGCCTTCATGTTCCCGGCTCCGGTGGCAAAAAATGGAGGGGGAAAGATAACCTCGCGACCGGGGGTCATCAACTCCAATGGCCGCGAGGGGTTGGAATTATCGTCGAGTCCGCTAATTCCCGAGTATGGGGGGCCGACGCGGGTCGGAATATCGATGGAGGGTCGTGTACTTGACGTTGTTCTCGCGCGTCGTCGAGGAATCGATGTAATTGGTGTCGAGCTTGGTTTCCAATTCCCGGGACCAGAATGAGACGCTCAGATCGAAATTGAAATGGTCGCTCTGAACGGAATGGCTGAAGGAGGTGGCGATGGTGTCCCCTTTCCGAGCCAGGGTATCCCGTATAGGTATCACGATGACCGTGTCGCTGATCATGGCCAGGGAAAAATCGGTGATGCGATTCACGGTACGGCAGGCATAGGACTTCCCGCCGAAATCGCAGATACCGTTGGCTCCATACGATCCATCTGACTGGATGTCCAGATGCATCAACATCCGCCATACGAACAGCATGCTGGTCGTGTCGATGGCCTGCGAAAGGACGGTCCATTGTCCACCGTCCTGAGGAGGCAGCTTTAGGGCGGCAAATTTCAAGGTGTCGATGAAGATGTTGTTGGCGGGAATGTCGTATTCCACCATGGTGTCGGAATGGATCAGCAAAAGACTGTCCGCGGCGATGGAATCCCCGCGAGGATCCCCCGGACGCAGCAAAGTGTCGCGCGTCAGAATCCGGTAGTACCACTTACTGTACTGCATGTACGCGCTGGAAACCTCGCTGTACTTATGATGCTCATCGTAGACCCGACGGGTCGTGGAAGAATTCCCGGAATCCCTGGTGCTTACCAGCGTGTCGTATTGAAATTCCTCCCACCATTGCCCCGGGACCAAGATTCGCAACCCAGCCTTGCACGAGCTGTCCGAAGCGCATAGCGACCCGTCCACAACCGAGACGCCATTGTCGGAACACGCTTCCCAGGCCAACAGGATCAAGGGCAGCAGGATTAGCCATCCCGCTTTCGTGGATTTCGCGTCAAGTGCTTTCATGTCCGATGATCTCCCCGTTTTCATTGTAATAGGTAATGGTGCCGCGCCCGGATTTCTCGTTGAACTGAAATTCGGCCAAGACGGGGCCTGCAGGGCCGTTTTTCCGGATTTCTCCCGTCCTGTCGTAAGCGGGGAAGAAGTGAATCATGAAATGCAGGGAATCATGGCCCGCGCCCCAGGGCAGCATGAAAGTCACGATGCCTTCGTTGTCCTGATAGCGGAGATAGGGGTTTCCGCCCAGGGAATTCTTATGGATGAGTTGCAGATCGAAGGCAAAGCTCCGGGGCCCTTCGTCGGACGCGCGTCCCGAATTCGCATCGAGAAACACTCCGCTGCCGAACTGGATATGCTGGGTGTCATTCAAGCTGTCCAACGTGAATTTCGCCGTGTCGCCCCGGCCCAATTCTACGGCGGCGCTGATGTTCCTGGCCCAGAACCGGGTGTGGCCAGGCTTGATATCCGCGATGGAAGTCGAGGCGAAACGCACCTCGATGTTCAGGGAGTCGATTTGGGAATCGCCTTGGAAGGTTTTCCAGGTTTTGTTCTCCCGGCCCAAAAAGGCGAAGCTGTAAAAATCGGTGATCAGCGTGGTATCCACGTCGAGCAAGGTCGCGGGAGCGGGACCTCCGTAACCGAAGCGCACTTCCGCCCTGCCCGTCATCAACTTTCCCGAATCCTCCTCGCTGGGCTTTTCCTTGACGATTTCATAGTACACCACGGTGTCGCCATCGATCGAAAGACCTTGCTGCACGATCCATGGATCGGGATTGGCGCCGCGCTTGGCCAAGGCCGCCGTCGCCGCCACCCCTTCCTGCACCAAGGTCTTGGATCCATCCTTGCCGTTTTTGTCGTCGTTGATGGACTTGGGCCTTTCCATGTTCTGCCCGGCCCGGGCATAGAGATCGAGGCCGCCCTGGGCGCCGGACCCGAAAGGATTCATACCGCAGGATGTCAACGCCGATGCGGCGAATGTCAGCAAAAGTTCTTTCCGTCTCATGGGTGACCACCCCGACCTTATCATTATTAACAATCCAAACCGGAAATGAGTATAACTTGCTCTCTATGATTATAAAAAACGGGCTAAAAATACCATCCCAGCCCCAAGACTGGGATAAAAGGCGGCCGGAAGGAAATGTGGTTGCCGATATGGAAGTCCAACCGCAAATGCCGCCGGGTGTAATGAAAGCCCCAGAACATGAAGGAATAGAGATCGCGGTTGGGGTTGTAAAAATCGATTTTGTCCTTGTCCAAGACATACTGCAGCACCTTGATGGGCAGCCTTTCCGTATTGGTCAGGTAGTATTCCCAATCAAAGCCCCAACCGTTGGTCCATCCGTATTGGTAACCGGGTACTAGATAAAAAGTCGTGGACGTCCGTTTTTCTCCCAGGCCGATGGGTATTTCCCGGAACGAGAGGGATGAAAACAGGTTAAAATAATGGTTTCGTCGGCTCAGGCTCTGGGTCAGGAAAAGCATCGCCGATCCGTCCTTGGATCCCAGTATCGCCGAATCGACCGGGCTGCTGAAGCTGAAATCCGCATGGTAGAGTTTCATTCCGCCCGCCAGGGCATATCCACCGAAACGGGTGTCCCGGGAAAAAGGCGGCGATTTCAAAGTGAGCACGGTGAAATTATCAGTGATCCGCTCGCCCTTGTCGGTTTTAAGATCGGACAACCCCGCCGCGAGAAAATCGGCGAACACCCAGTCGTTGAGGTTTAGGCTGAAGTCCCAGACTACGATGTCCTGCATCCGGATGCCGCCATGCCACTTCGTCCCCATTTCCGGCGTGTCGGAGAAAATGAGCTTGTGCCCGAACGGAATGGCGCTGAAAATCGGATGGATGGCCAACAGAACCGCCCAAAAGCCGCGAATCTGGAAAAGCATGCTCGGAAAAAAGCATTTTTCCGATATGATTCAGGACAAACCTTTTGTCATCGGCGGACGGACCTATAGGTCGCGCCTTATCGTTGGCACCGGAAAATACCCCAGTTTCGATGTCATGCGCCAGGCCCATGCGGCTTCGGGAGCGGAAATGGTCACCGTGGCGTTGGGGCGGGTCAAGCTGGACGGGCCCGAGGAGGAGAACATCCTCAATTTCGTGGATCCCAAGAAATACGTCCTGCTTCCCAATACGGCGGGAGCCTTCAACGTCGAGGACGCCTTGCGCATCGCGCGCCTGGCGCGCGCCCAGGGAATGAAATTGATCAAGCTCGAAGTCCTTTTCGATCAGAAAACCCTGCTGCCCGACCCTCTCGCCACTTATGAGGCTTCGAAAAAATTGGTACAGGAGGAATTCACGGTACTCGTTTACACCAATGACGACCCGGTGCTGGCCAAGAAGTTGGAAGATTTGGGCGTGGCCGCGGTCATGCCCGCGGGCTCTCCCATCGGAAGCGGGCAAGGGGTGCTGAACGAAAACAACATCCGCATCATCATGGAATCCCTATCCTGTCCGGTGATCGTGGACGCGGGCATGGGCACGGCCTCGGATCTCAGCCGCGCCATGGAACTCGGGGTGGACGGTCTTTTATGCAATACCGGCATCGCCTGCGCGCAAGATCCCGTGCGTATGGCGCGCGCCTTCAGGATGGCTTGCGAGGCGGGACGCGATGCTTATCTGGCAGGCCGAATTCCTCGAAAGCTGTATGGATCCGCGTCAAGCCCACAAGCAGGCCTGAAATAACGCTAAACCTTTCCAACGTTCGCTTTGGCGAATAGATTTCGCTTTCCCCGATGGAAAAGGCGTTGCCATGGCCATGAGCGGAGCGCAGGATTCGCCCTTTGAGGCGCATCGATCGCGATTGCGCGACCAGTTGCCGCTTTTCTGGGAAAGTTATCGCCTGAGCCGATATGAATTGGTGGAAGAGGAATTGCGCCGTTTCCTCGGAGCGGTGCTATCGTTGCACGCTGCCAACAAAAGCAACGAGGAAAACTGGTTCACCAGCGGCTGTAAGACCCTGGACTTATGGATGCAGCGGGAAGCCGGCTTGCATCATGCCTGGCCGGAATTTTCCCTGGCCATGCACTCCCTATCCGACTTGGAAACCGATGCTAAAAAGGGGTTCCCCCCGGAATTGAGCTCCCAATTGTCCTTTTGTCTGGGAGGAATCCGGCGTCTGGGCGAATTCTCGCCTCCCGAGCAAAAACCACCCGCCCCGCCGGCTTTCCCATCGGGTCTTTCCATGGATCAAGCGGGCGAAGATGCCTTGATCAAAGCCGTGGCCGGATTGCGCGGGGCCGGAGCTCCCGATTCTCCCGCCCAATTGCTGGGCCGTCTGGAATCGGTTTCCGCCGCCTGGTGGCATTCGCATCTGCACTTGGCCGAAATGTATAGGAAATCCGCGGGCGAAGCCCGTCGCCTGGCGGCAGGCGTCCGGCAACGGGTTCTCGAAACGGTGGGACATCGGGTTCTGCCCGTTCTGGACGCGCTCGATGCCGTATTGGCTTTTCCGGAAAACGCGGCGGCTTCCGATTGGGTTTACCGGCTGCGCGGAACGCGACAGGTCATACTGACATTGTTGGATCGGACCGGCGTTACTCCCATGGAAGCCGGGACCGATAAACTTTTCGATCCCATCCTGCACCAAATCGCGGGCCAGCCGCGCTTCCGCCCGCCGGGACGGATCGTCGTCGCCAAATGGGTGCAAAACGGTTATCGCGCCGGAGACGAGGTGATCCGGAAGGCCGAGGTGGAGATTTAACACCTTTCCCGACATGACTCGCGCCATCCCCGGCGAATACCCGTTGTATTTCGTCACCGATCACGCCCGAAACGCCGGACGACCCAAGCTTGAAGTTATCGCGGCCGCCCTATGTGGGGGCGTGAAACTGGTCCAGTACCGGGACAAGGCATTGGACGACGATGATTTCGAAGCCGAGGCCGGCGCCGCGTTGGAGCTGTGCCGGAAGCATGGCGCCACGCTCTTGATCAACGATAGAGTCCATATCGCCAAGCGCATCGGCGCCGACGGGGTTCATCTCGGCCAAGGAGATATGGCCCCCGAAGAGGCCCGTCGCCTCCTGGGGCCGGACGCCATGATCGGGTTATCCACCCATGACGGAAAAGAAGTGTTGGCTGCCAAGGGTTTTTCCGTGAACTATATCAATATCGGGCCCATATTCCCCACCAGCACCAAGGACCATGTCACCGCCTTGGGCACGAATGAAGTGCTGCGGCTGGCAGGCCTTTGGACCCGACCCTGGACCACCATGGGGGGAATCAAATTGCACCACTTGTCCGACTTGTTCCGCAGCGGGGTCAAAACCGTCGCTATGGTCACGGAAATAAGCCTTGCCGACGATGTGGAGCGGCGAACTTCCGCTATTTTGGCAGCTGTCCTCAAAGAAAGTCCACCGGGAAGGGGGAATTCGATTTCAGCTTATCCGCAGATCGCATGAGGGGTCGCCCGGACGGTTACCCGTTGTTACAAAAGGTTTCAGCGTTCGATTTGGCGAACGTATGATTCTCCAAAAACTCTAACTTGGCACAAAAACGGGAGATTAGGGCTTGGACATCCTGGGCTATGTCGGCGAAAAGCTGAGACAGCGGATCTTGAAAAGCGGCTACGAAACAGTGGAGCTGTTCGCGCATGAAAACGGCATTCCCAAATCCACCTTAAGCGAGTTGCTCAGCGGAAAGAACGACCCGCGCCTTACCACGTTGTTTAAGATCTGCGCGGCCTTGGACATCGTTCCCGCGGATTTGCTCCGGGATCAGGAAATCGACCTTTGGGTCAGGGAAACCGCCCCCCGCTATCAAGTCCGTTCCAAATCCGGCGGTAAAAACGGGAAAAAAAGCAAGAAAAGCCGCTGACTGTTTTGGCGTCAAGCCCGCCGGCCCAGATGCTTCTCGAAAGATTCCTTCAAGCGCTTCGCGCGTTTGTCGCGTTGAAAGGAAACAGCGAAGCGATGCGCCTCATC
>JBGPFT010000015.1:0-15794 GCA_041483475.1 Fibrobacteria bacterium
ACACACGCATTCCCAGCGAATTTACCAGTGGCAGGGTTACGACGTTTTCGACGACGGCGCGATCCTGTACGGCGACGCTTTGGTATTCCACGTCATCGACGGCCGCTTGTCGGCGTTGAACCTGAAGGGAGGCGAATGGGGAAAACTCGTGCTGGATAAAAATATCGGCATGGGAACGGGAGCCGCCATCCGTCCCTTACGCCGTATGCGCCAAGCGCGTCGGTATGAAATATTCGCCATGCCCGATTTGGAGTGGATTCTGGGCAGGAGATGCACCCTCACCCCCCGACCCCCTCTCCCACAGTAGTGAGAGAGGGGGAGGAAGAGGGTTATGGAATTGCTCTCTTTGTTCCCGTGCCTTGGACTCATAACGATCGCCGCTTCATGGCCCTGGCTTTCGCCGAGGCGTTGAAGGTCAAGGGCAGGACCTTGCCCAATCCGCCTGTAGGCGCGGTGTTGGTGAAAAATGGTCGTGTGGTGGGGAAGGGCGGGACGCGGCCTGCCGGTCAGGCGCATGCGGAAATCGTCGCGCTGGAAAAAGCCGGGGAAAACGCCCGCGGCGCCACGTTGTACGTGACTTTGGAACCCTGCCGGCATTTCGGCCGCACTCCGCCCTGCACCCGGGCCTTGATCGCGGCGGGAGTGAAACGCGTGGTGGCCGCCTGCATCGATCCCAATTCGCTGATGGCGGGGAAAAGCTTGTCGGAACTTCGCCGTGCCGGCGTGGCCGCGGAAAGCGGATTGCTCGCGGAGCGCGGGGAGGAATTTTACGAAGGCTTCTTTTTTTTCATCCGGCACGGCCGCCCGAAAATCGTCCTTAAAATCGCTCAAAGCCTCGACGGGCGTATCAATGCGCGTCCCGGCGTGGAAACGAAAATCACGGGACGCGCGGCCCAGCGCTTCGTCCATGCCCTGCGATCGCGGGCGGATGCGGTGTTGATCTGTGGCCGGACCTTGCGCGTCGACAATCCTTGTTTGACCCCGAGGCTGGCCGGAGGGGCCGTCCCCGAAGCTCTGGTGCTGACGCGCCGGCGTAAATTCGGCCCTCTTCACCTCTTCGACAAAAACCGTATCGCCAAGACCACCTTGCTTTCAACGGCGTTGATTCGATCCTTACTGGATGTTTTCCGGCAGAAGGGGTACCACCTGGTGCTCGTGGAAGGCGGCCGTTCCGTATGGAGGCCGTTCCTCAATGCCGGGCTTTGCGATCAACTTTGCCTGCTGACGGCTTCGAAGCTGTTTCCCAAGGGCGAACGCTGGAATGAAAACCTGCGACCGTCATGGGTTGAATCCCTTGAATTTCATAGATTTACCTCCCTCGGAAGGGACGTTTTGGCCGAGTTTCGACGGGCCTGACGAGGTTCCTAATGTTCACGGGAATAATTCAGGAAGTGGGGGAGATCCGGGAGCGCATTCCGGCGGGCAAGTCCATGCGCTTTTCATTGAAAGCCCCCTGGATGGCGGAAAGGCTGCAAGTCGGCGACAGCGTGGCCTGTGACGGGGCTTGCCTCACGGTGGAAAAAGTGGATCCCATGGGCTTTTCCGTATGCGCTGTTCCCGAAACCCTTTCCAAAACCACCTTAAGTTTTTGGAAAGGCGGGGACCCGGTGAATCTGGAGGCGGCCTTGACGATCCAAACCCCGATGGGAGGTCATTTTGTGCTCGGCCATGTCGACGGCGTCTGCGAGGTGACGGCGGTAAAGCCCACGGGCGGGGAAGGCGTGGAGTTGACCGTGCAATTGCCGGCGGAATTCCTGCCCTATTGCGTGTACAAGGGATCGCTGACGCTGTCAGGGGTGAGCCTCACCGTGGCCGCCGTGCAGGGCGATTCGCTGCGCCTAGCCCTTATTCCGCACACGCTTGAGGCCACCAACCTTTCCCGGGCCCGTGCGGGTTCGCGCCTCAATTTCGAGATGGACATCCTCGCCAAATACGTGGAGCGCCAATTGGGGACGCGGGGGGCCGTGGTCTCCGATCCGCGCGCCTCGGGGGCCACTCCCCTTTCGCTGGAAAACTGGGGCTATGGAATTCCATAGCATCCCCGAGGTGCTTTCCGAACTTCGGAAGGGCCGTCCCATCGTCGTCGTCGACGACAAGGATCGCGAGAACGAGGGCGACGTGATCTTCGCCGCTTCAAAATCCACGCCCGCCAAGATCAATTTCCTGGCCAAGCACGCGCGGGGCCTCATCTGCGTGGCCCTGTCCGCGGATAGGGTGGAGCAATTGCGGCTCCCACCCATGACCGACCAGAACCATTCCCGGCATGAAACCGCCTTTACCGTGTCGGTGGAGGCCCGCGAAGGGACCACCACGGGCATTTCCGCGGCCGATCGCAGCCTCACGGCGAAGGCCCTGGCGGACGTTTCGCTCGGGCGCGAGGCTTTCGTAAGCCCGGGGCATGTATTTCCCGTCCAGGCCCGACGGGGCGGAGTGCTGGTGCGGGCGGGACACACCGAGGCCGCGGTGGACCTCATGCAAATGGCAGGACTTGGCGGCGCGGGCGTGATCAGCGAGATCATGAACGAGGACGGATCCATGGCCCGATTGCCGGATTGCATGCGCTTCGCCCGGCGCCACGGCCTCAAAATCATTTCGGTGGAGGATCTCATCCAATATCGCCGTCAACGAGAACGATTGGTGCGAGCCGCGGGCGCTTTCCAGATGCCGACGCCCCACGGGGAATTCCGGGCTCACGTCTACGAGGATCTCATCCACGGCCGCAAACATATGGCTTTGGTGAAGGGCGAGGTCTCTTCCTCGCGGGCCGTGCCGGTGCGGGTGCATTCGGAATGCCTGCTGGGCGACGCCTTCGGATCCCTGCGCTGTGATTGCGGCTCCCTGTTGCAGCAGGGGATGCGCGCCATCAGCCGCGAGGGCGGGGTGTTTCTTTACATGCGGCAGGTCAACCCCGAGGAGGATTTTAGCCGCAAGCTGGAAGGATTCGCCGCCGAAGATCGCCGCGCGCGCGGGCGGCGCGCAAAATCGCATCACGGGACCGCCATGGACGCCAGGACTTACGGCATCGGGGCGCAAATTCTGTATGACCTGGGCATCCGGCGGCTGAACCTTCTCACCAACCATCCCAAGCGCATCCAGGGGCTCGAAGGCTACGGCCTGCGCATCGCGAAGCAAACCGCCTTATGACGACGCTGGAGGGAAAACCGGACGCCGCGGGGAAATCCTTCGGCATCGCCGTGTCCCGGTTCAACTCGGAAGTGACGCGGAAACTCCTCGAAGGAGCCTGCCAGGCTTTGTTGAGCCACGGAGCGAAAGACGAGGACATCACCGTAGCCTGGGTGCCCGGAGCCGCCGAGATTCCCCAGGTGCTGCGGCGCTTGGCGGATTCCCGGAAGTTTCACGCCCTCATCGCCCTGGGCTGCGTCATCCGCGGGGATACGACGCATTTCGAGCGGGTGGCTTCCTTGGTGACGGAGGGCGTGGGCCGACTGTCCGATGGGCGCCTGCCGATCGCCTTCGGAGTGCTGACCACGGAAAACCTGGAGCAGGCCCTGGAACGCGCCGGTTCCCGGGAAAACAACAAGGGATGGGAAGCCGCGCTGGTGGCGGCGGAAATGGCGACCCTATGGGAAAAACTTCCATGAGGAATCGGCGCTCATGATCTCCCGCCGCCGGGGCCGCGAATTCACCATGCAGCTGCTCTACGCCACCGAAGTCGGAGGGGAAACCCTCGAACAGGCCGCCGCCGTCCTGGAGCGCGAGGAACCGCCCGTGCCCGAGGAGGCCCGGGATTACGGGCTCAGGCTCGCGCGCGCGGTGCGCGACCATTCCGGGGACATCGATCGCCGCATCGCGGAGTCATCGGCGCATTGGGATCTCGGCCGCATCGCCGTGGTGGACCGCATCATCCTGCGCATGGCCATCGCCGAGCTTTTGCATGTCCCCGACGTGCCCTGCAAGGTGTGCATCAACGAGGCCGTGGAAATCGCCAAGAAATTCTCCACCGAAAACAGCAGTCGCTTCGTGAACGGCGTCCTGGACGCCGTGGCCCAACAATTGTCCGTTCCGCAAGCCACTACCTTTCCCCAGAAGGATCCCGCATGATCGACGACAAGCAGCTGCAGAAAATCCTGGCCTTGGCGGTGTTCGCCTTGAGCTTCGTCATTTACGCCATGACCATGGCGTCCACGGTGTCCTTCTGGGATTGCGGCGAACTGGTGGCCGCCTCCAATATCCTGGGGAATCCCCATCCGCCCGGCAACCCCCTGTTCACCTTGATCGCGCGCATTTTTTTCATCGCCGCCCCCTTCGCGGAAAAGGCCATGCGCATCAACATCATCTCCGTGTTGACTTCGGCGCTCACCGTGATGATGGTCTTTTTGTTCACGGCCAAGGCCTTGCGCCTCGTTTTCAAGGGGGAATTGTCCCGCTTCGCGCTTTATTGCTCGAGCCTGATCGGGGCTTTTCTGGTGGCCTTCTCGGACACTTTCTGGTTCAGCGCCGTGGAAGCCGAGGTGTACGGTTGTTCCATGCTCATCGTGATGACCGTTTCCTGGCTCAGCCTTTTCTGGTACGAGAACCGGGGGACGCCCAAGGCGGATCGCGCCCTTATCCTCATCGCCTATCTCGGTTACATGGGCATGGGCATCCACCCTTTTTCCTTCATCGTCATCCCCGCCGTCGGCCTCTTCCTCCTCATCACCGACTCCGACACCCGCACCAATGTTCCGCTGCTGATCACGGGCGCCCTGCTCCTTTCGATCATCTACGACATCGGCGATTTCATCGAATACGCCGGCGCCGCCCTGCTGTTCTGCGCCGTCGGCCTGCTGCTGGCGAAATCCCCGGAATGGAAGCGGCGCTGGTCGCTGTCACTGTGGATTTCCATCGTCTCCATCATCGGGTTCTCCAGCTACTTGTACGTGCCCATCCGTTCGCTCACCAATCCCAAGGTGGACGAGGGCGAAGCCCGCACCTGGCATGATTTCAAGGAATACCTGGAGCGCAAGCAATACGGCTCCGAGTCCATGATCACCCGCGCCTTCCACCGGCGCGCACACGTGCAGAATCAGATTTTAATCCATCCCCATATGGGCTATGGCGGCTATATGCTCCAGCAATATTTCCCCTGGAAGGTGGGCGAAAGCCGGGAGGAGGAAAGCGAGCCGGTGTTGCGTTCGCTGTTCGGCAAGAAGCTGGAATTCGGCACCCTCTATTTGAAGTTGCGGGAACATCCCCGCCTTCAGTTCCTGCTGTTTCTGCTCCTGCAGGCGCCCTTCCTGTACGGCGGCTACCTGGTTTATCGTCGCAACCGCCCGCTGGGGATATTTCTCCTCGTCCTCTACGCCTCCACCAGCTATGGCCTCATCTTCTACATGAATTTCGCCGACGGCAGTCAGCTGGAGATGCGGGATTACGATTATTGGAAGTCCACGAATTTCGACCCGAACCAGAAACCGCCTCCCGTGCATCTGGAAGTGCGCGAGCGCGATTATTTCTTCACGCCCGGTTTCATCTACATGGGCATCCTATTCGGAATCGCGGCGGCTTTTCTGCTCCGGTGGATCGCGGACCGGCGTCGGGCCTGGGTGCGCCCGGTGGGCGCCGTTCTGGCCGTCCTCGCGGTGGCCGTGCCGGTATGGTCGAATTACACGGAACACAACCGCACGGGCGACTATGTCCCCTGGGATTACGCCTATAACCTGCTCAATTCCTGCCGGCCCAATGCGGTGCTCTTCACCAACGGCGACAACGACACCTTTCCGCTTTGGTTCGCCCAGGAAGTGGAGGGGATCCGCCAGGACGTGCGCGTGGTGAATCTTTCGTTGGTGAACACCAACTGGTACATCAAGCAGTTGCGCACGCATGAACCGGCGCTCAACATCGGGTTCACCCCGGAGGAGATCGACGCCATGGAGCCCCAGCCCTGGCGCTTCAAGGGTCCGGTGGAGGTGCAAATCCCCAATTCCAAGATCAAGGTCACTTTGGCGCCCCGGAGCTATCTCAAGGTTCAGGACATTATGGTTTTGCACATCGTGCAGAATAACTATCCCAAGCATCCCATCCAGTTCGCAGTCACGGTGGGGGACGAGAACACTATGGGTTTGGACAAGTACACCATCATGGAAGGCATGGTGTACACCTTGGTCGAGGAGCCGAAGAACAAGGCCATCGACGTGGAGGTCACTTCCCGCCTGGTGGACTCGGTGTACCGCTTCCGCGGCTTGGGCGATCCCAAGGTGTATATCGATCTCAACACCGAGGGCCTGCTGACGAATTACTCGGCCACCAATTTCCGCCTGATCCAATGGGCCCAGGAACGCCTCGGCCCCGTGGCGAAAGAATTGGGGGAACTGCGGAAAACCGCGAACCCATCTGATTCCGTGAAGGCGCGCATCGCCTCCTTGGAGAAGGAAAAGTCGGGAAAGCTGGCCTTTGCCGAGAAATACCTGGCCTTGAACGCCCGCATCCTCCCGCGCGAATGGCGGGTGCATTATTACGGCGGGCAACTCTACGCGGAAATGGGCGAAACCAAGAAGGCGGAAGAGTCCTTCCGGCGGGGGATGAACGCCAGCGGGGAAAGCAACGCTAAGCTTTTCGCCATGAACCTGGCGCAGTTGTACCAACAGACGGGACAGTCCGCCCGCGCGGAGTCGGTATTGACCTCGAGGCTCGAGCGCGATCCGGAGGATTTCGAGCCGGTGTTTTCGTTGGCCGAGACCTATCAGCGGCGGGGCGACCTGCGCAAGGCGCGCGAAATCCTGTCCACATGGCTGACCCGGAACCCCGGCCATCAATACGCGGGCATGGTCGCCCAGCAATTGCGGCAATTGGAAATGCAAATGCAAGCGCCCATTCCCAAAAAGCTTTGAGGATTCTTCTCCTTAATTGGCGCGATCCCCGCAACCCGGAGGCAGGAGGCGCTGAAGTGCATTTGCACGAGGTGGCCAAGCGCCTGGCCGCGGAAGGATTCGCCTGCATCCAATTTTCCCATGCCTTTGCCGGAGCGCCGGTGGAGGAAAAAATCGACGGCGTGCGCATCCTGCGCCGAGGGGGAAAATTCCTCTATAATTTCACGGTATGGCGAAGCTTGCGCCGCTGGTGCGATGAGCAGCGGGTCGACGTGGTGCTGGACGATTCGAATAAAATCGCCTTTTTCGCCCCATGGCGCTGCGACCGTCCCGTGGTGCTGCAATTGCACCACCTCTTCGGCCGGACGCTTTTTCGGGAAACGCACTTCGCCTTGGCGCTATACGTGCTTTTTTTCGAGCGCCTCATGTCTTGGGCCTATCGCGGCGTGCGTGTGCTCACGGGATCGGAAAGCAGCCGGCGCGAGCTTTTGGACAAGGGTTTCCGCGACGTGGACATCGCCCCCGAAGGCGTCAACCTTATCGATTACGCCTTGTCCGCCCCGCCGTCGCGCCGCCGCGGCCTGGTGCTTTACGTGGGCCGGATCAAGCGCTACAAGGGGCTCGATGCCATCTTGCGCGCCCTTTCCCGGTTGCGGAAAAGCAGACCCGAAGCGCGCCTGGCCATCGCCGGGACGGGGGACGATACGCCGCGTTTGCGCCGGATCGCGAAGGAATTGGGATTGGAATCGGCGGTGGATTTCCTGGGTTTCGTGGACGAGAAGCGCAAAGTGGAACTGTACCATGAAGCGGAAGCGGTGGTGAACTCCTCCCGGAAGGAGGGGTGGGGGCTCACTTCCATCGAAGCCAATGCCTGCGGCACTCCGGTGGTGGCCACCGACGTGCCGGGTCTGTGCGACAGCGTGCGGCATGGAGAGACGGGATTTCTGGTTCCCTTCGGCGACGCGGAAGCCTTTGCCGCCGCCTTGGATCGCCTCCTGGGCGACCGCGATCTGTGGCAACGCCTTTCCCTGAACGCCCGAAAGTGGGCGGAAGCGCATACGTGGGAGCCCGCCTACCTCAAAACGCGCGCGGCCCTGCTCGCCGCCTACGAAGAGGCCCATGCCCGGAATTAAGTTGCGTTCCCTCGGGTTCTGGCTGCGGCTTTTCCTGGCTGCCGGATTGCTCGCCTGGGTGGTGGAGCGCAACGGCCAGGCCCGCATCGCCGAGGCTTTGCTCGCCGCCAATCCCGTTTGGGTGGCGGTGGCCGCCTTCGGGTTTTTCCTTTCCATCCTCGCGGGGGCTTACCAATGGCATGTGCTTTTGCAACTACAGGGAATCGCATATGGTTTCCGCGCCTGCTTCCGATCTTATTACTCGGGGATGTTCCTGAACAATTTCATGCCGGGAACGGTGGGCGGCGACGCTTTGCGCGTCTGGGACGTGCATCGGCGCGAATCCGCCTCCGGCGGGCTGGGAAAAGCCGCGGCCGCCACCTTGCTCGACCGCCTGTTCGGATTCAGCGCCCTGGCTTTTTTTTCCCTGCTGGCCTTGGCGTATGAATTGCAGCGCCGGGAACTTCCCCCCGGCCTGCTGCGACACCTCCTGCTGGCGGTAAGCGCGGTTTCCCTGTGCTTCGCTTTTCTGCTTCTCTTATTGCTCAGCCGCCGCTTTTCCGGCGGAGTTCACGCCGCCGTCCGCGCCTGGGGCTTCGCCCGCTTGGACGCGGCCTATGCCAAGGTGCAGGACAGCTTGCTGGCCTACAAATCCCGTAGAAGGCGCATGGCCGCCGTATTCGCCATCGCCTGCCTGGTGCAACTCCTGCGCATCAGCGTGCATGCCCTGAGCGCCTGGGCCCTGCACCTTTCCATCGCCCCCTCGTTCTTCTTCACCTTCATTCCCCTGATCGCCCTGGCTGCGGTGTTGCCCCTCAATGTGGGCGGTTGGGGCTTGCCGCAAAGCCTCGGCGCCGCCTTATATGCGCTGCCGGGAATTCTCGCGCCGGCGGCCTCCGGCGCCTTCGACGCCCATGCCGCGGCGGCCGCGTTGGCCTTTTTGCCCTCGGTAATCGGGATGTTTGTGATGCTGGGGGGAGGATTTTACTTTGTGGTGGGGCGATCGGAAGCCAGGAAAGCCGATTCGCCCGCCTGATCCCGATGCAACTCTCCATCGTCATTCCCGCGCTCAACGAGGCGGAAAGCCTGCCTCTGCTGCTGGAGGAAATCCGCAAGGTATGCGACGGAGCGAGCATCGACTTCGAGGTGCTGGTGCTCGACGACGGCAGCACGGACGGAACTTTCGAGAAGGTGCAGGAAGCCCATGCCGGCGACGCCCGGTTCCACGCCCTGCGCTTTCGCCGCAATTGCGGCAAGGCGGCGGCCCTGGCGGAAGGATTCCGGCGGACGCGCGGCCGCTATGTGATCACCATGGACGCCGACCTGCAGGACAACCCCGCGGAGATTCCGGCCCTGATCCGCATGCTGGAAGGAGGCGCCGACCTCGTGTCGGGATGGAAGAAAATCCGCCTCGATCCCTGGCATAAGACTTTGCCCTCCAAGCTGTTCAACGCCGTGACGTCCGCGGTGTCCGGAATCAAGCTGCACGACTTCAATTGCGGGCTCAAGGCCTATCGCTCCGAGGTGGTGAAAAGCCTGGCCCTGTACGGGGAGCTTCACCGCTATATTCCGGTATTGGCCTATTGGAACGGTTTCCACGTGGAAGAAAAAACCGTCGGCCACCGTCCACGCCGCTTCGGACGCTCCAAGTACGGCTGGGCCCGCCTGAACAACGGATTGTTCGATCTCGTCACCCTCGTCTTCTTGCACCGATACACGCGCCGTCCCCTGCACTTGTTCGGGTTCATGGGATTGGTGTTCACTTTGGCGGGCGTCCTGGTGCTGCTCGGTTTCGCCGTGAGCTGGGCCATGACCGGGCAGCTGCATGTGCGGCCCCTGATGCTGGCCGGAGCCGCTTCCATGATCGTGGGCGTGCAATTCGTGTCCATCGGCCTTTTGGGCGAAATGATCAACCATCGCTTCGCCCCCTTGGAGCCGCCTCCCATCTCCGGGACCACCGAAGGGTGTCCGGGCGGGGACGCTGTTTGAAAATCCTGATCGCGGGCTGCAACGGCCTGCTCGGACAAAATCTCCTGCGCACGGGTTCCGAGGAGGCGCGCTTCGAATTGTCGGGCCTGGGGTTGAAGCCGGATCCGGCCCGGCCCGATCTCCTTTCCTCCTACCATTGCGTCGACCTCGGGGATCGCCGGGCTCTGCAAAACGCCCTTGATCAAATTCGCCCCGACTGGATCCTCAACGCCGCAGCCATGACCGACGTGGACGGCTGCGAGCGCGATCCCGGGCGCTGCGATCTCCTCAACCGCGACGCCGTGGGCTGGATGGCCGAAACCGGAATTCCGCTGGCCCATGTCTCCACCGATTACATCTTCGACGGGACTTCCGGCCCTTACGTAGAAACGAACAGGCCCAATCCCTTGAGCCGTTACGGTCGCGCCAAACTGGAATCGGAAACCCTGGCGTTGTCGGGTTCGCCGCGATCCTTCGTGGTCCGCACCATGCTTTTATGGGGCCGAGGCCAAGGGACGAAAAAGAGCTTCAACGATTTCGTACGGGAAAATCTGACGGCGGGGAAATCCATCCGCGTCGTCACCGATCAACTGGGATCCCCCACCTTGGCCCATGATTTGGCGGCGGCGATTTGGGCCTTGATCCGGGCCGGGAAAGCGGGGATTTATCATGCCGCCGGAGCCGACGTGATCAGCCGATTCGATTTGGCGAAGGGCGTGGCGCACTTTTACGGCCTGGACGCTTCGCTGATTCACCCCATCGTCACCCCCGATTTGCGCCAAGCGGCCCCGCGTCCCCTGCGCTCCGGTCTCAATTGCGACAAACTGGAGCGGGATACGGGTTTCCGGCCGCGCGGCTGGCATGCGCAAATGGAATGGTGGCGCGATCTTCCGGCCCAGGCGGGGAGTTAGGGATGGTTCCGCGCACGCTCATCATCATCCCCACCTACAACGAAATCGAGAATCTCCCGCGCATGCTGGACGCGTTGGAGGCGCTCGGCTTGGGGCTCGAAGTGCTGGTCGTCGACGACGGTTCCCCGGACGGCACGGGAAAGTGGGCGAAGGAGCAGCAGGGGAAACGCCCGTATCTGCATCTGATCGAACGTCCGGGCAAGCAGGGCCTGGGCTCGGCCTATGTACGCGGTTTTCGTTTCGCGTTGGAGCGGGGCTACGATTTCGTATTCGAGATGGACTGCGATTTCTCCCATGATCCGGCCTATATCCCGGAATTCCTGAAGGTCGCCGAGACTTGCGATCTGGTGCTGGGCAGCCGCTACGTGAACGGGATCACCGTGGTGAATTGGCCCATGAGCCGCCTGCTGCTCAGTTGGTGCGCCAACCGCTATGCCCGGTTCGTCACGGGCATGCCCGTGCGCGATTTGACGGGCGGATTCAAGTGCTTCCGGACCGAGGCTTTGAAAAACCTGAATCTGGATCGAATCCATTCCGGCGGATACTCTTTCCAGATCGAAGTGAGTTACAAGCTGTGGAAACGCGGCTGCCGCATCCGGGAAATCCCCATCATCTTCAAGGATCGCACGGCCGGGGTTTCCAAGATGTCGGGAGGCATCGTGAAGGAGGCGCTTTTCCTTTTGTTGCGCATTCGTCTCGGAGGCGCAAGGTGACAGGGGAGGCTCGACCCGGCGTTTCGGTAGTCATCGTCTCCTATAACGTGCGCGAATATCTGGACGCCTGCCTGCAAAGCGTCACCCACGCCTCGTCCCGGTTCCCGGGAACGGTGGAGGTGATCGTCTTCGACAACGATTCGCGCGACGGCACGATGGCATTGCTCAAGCCTAGGTGGCCGGAAGCGACTTGGATCGCCTCCGATCGCAATATCGGCTTCGGCAGCGGCTGCAACCGCGGGGCTGCGGCCGCTACGCAGGAGCTTTTGCTTTTCCTCAACCCCGATTCGCTGGTGGGAGAGGACGTTTTTCAGGTCATGTGGGATTTTTTCCGGGAACACCCTGAGGCCGGAACGGCCGGTTGCAAAATCGTGAACCGCGAAGGCCGTTTGGAGCCCGCCAGCAAGCGTAGTTTTCCTTCCCCGCGCGTCGCCGCCTTCAAGCTGATGGGGTTGGGAAGCCTCTTTCCCAGAAGCCGGGTATTCGGCCGTTACAATCTCACCTATCTCGACGAAAACCAAACGCATGAAGTGGACGCGGTATCCGGCTCCTTCCTGTGCATCCGCGCCGAACTGTTCCACCAGATGGGCGGTTTCGACCAGGATTTTTTCATGTACGGGGAGGACCTGGATCTGTGCTTCCGGGTGAAGCTGCTGGGCAAACGGAACTATTACCATCCGGCCACGCAAATCATCCACTTCAAGGGGGAAAGCGCCAAAAGCCGCCCCTTGGGATCCTTTTTCAATTTCTACGAGGCCATGGTGATTTTTTCCCGGAAGCATCTCGAACTTCGCGCGCTTCCGTTGATTTTCCTCTACGCGGGGATCGCCTTGCTGGCTTCCGTGAATTTCCTTTCCCGCAGCTTCCGAAAATGGCCGCGTTGGTTGGCCGATTTATTGATCGTGAACGCGGTCTTGGCAGGCGTCACTTACGCCTATCAAAAGATCCTGGGATACGCCCCCTTGTTCTCCACCGATCCCGGTCTGTATTTTTTCTGGCACGCGTTGGCGTCCCTTTCGGTGATTCTCCCGCTTTCCTATCTCGGGGAATATGGGCGGGCCCGGGTTCGCCTCAAGACGGTGTTCCTGGCGGCATGCGGGTCGTTTCTGGCTTTTTTTTCCTTCAGCTTTTTTTTCCGGGAGCATGCCTATTCGCGCGTGGTGTTCGCCTTGACCGCGGCTCTCAGCGTCTCCCTGCTCCTGGGCTGGCGCGCTTCCATCCAACGCGGCGGCCGGTTCTGGCGCAAAATCCTGGGTCCCGCGAAGCGGGCGGCCGTGCTGGGTACCGGCGAACGCGCCCGGGAATTCACCGGGCTCATGCAGGCGCAATCCGCCCAAGGCGGACAAAGCTTTGAGTTCGTGGGTTTCATCCAGTTCCCTCCCGGGCCGATGCCGCGCGAGGTGCGCGCCAATGTGATCGGGGATCTCGGCTCGCTTCCGAATTTGGCGAGAATACTCGATCTTCAATGCGTCATCATCGCGCTGGAGGAAGGCGCTTACTCCGCGGCCCTCCAGGTGATTTCCAGCCGCGGGACCGGGCCTCTCGAGGTCAAATTGCTCGTAGGGCAGCCGGAACCGGGGCAGTATTCGCTGATCGACCTCAATTTCCGGAAATAAAAGGGGTTGCGTTGACGAAAGACGTTTCCAGAGGTTCCCTTTAGCCCTCGACGGAAAAGGAAAGCGTAATGCCCATCCCCAAGGGACCCCATCTCGAATTCGAACAACCCGTGGTTGAACTGGCCATCAAGATCGAGGATTTGCTCAAAACCGGGGAAATCACCGGTTCCGATGTCAAGAACCTCATCGCCAAAAAGGAGGCCCTGCAGCAAAAAAACGCCTCCAAGCTCACCGCCTGGAACCGTGTCGAATTGGCCCGTCGGGCGGGACGCCCCTACACCCTGGATTACATCCAAAACCTGTTCACGGATTTCGTCGAATTGCACGGCGACCGAAGCTTCGGCGACGATCCCGCCCTGGTGGCCGGCCTGGCGCGCCTCGGGGATCAAAGCGTGGTGGTGATGGGCCACCAAAAGGGCCGCGACACCAAGGAAAGCATCCGGCGCAATTTCGGCATGGCCCATCCGGAAGGGTATCGCAAAGCGTTACGTCTCATGAAACTGGGGGAGAAATTCGGCCTGCCCGTTATTTCTTTCGTGGATACCCCAGGCGCCTATCCCGGGGTCGGGGCCGAGGAAAGGGGCCAGGCGGAAGCCATCGCCCGCAACCTGATGGAAATGGCCGTGCTGAAAACCCCCATCCTCGTCGTGGTGATCGGCGAAGGAGCCAGCGGCGGAGCCCTGGGTGTGGGGGTGGGGGATCGCGTTCTCATGCTTGAGAACGCCTGGTTCGGGGTGATTTCCCCGGAATCGTGCAGCGCGATCCTGTGGGGCGACAGCACCAAGAAGCAGGATTTGAGCGAAACCATGAAGATCACCGCCGTGGACTTGCTGGGGCTCAAGGTGATCGATCGCATCGTGAAGGAGCCCCCGGGCGGGGCGCATTGGGAACCCGAGATCATGTACTCGTCGCTCAAGGAAATCCTGGTGGAGGAATTGGAGGCGCTGCGTCGCGTCGAGGTCCGCGATTTGACGGAAAAACGCGCCGCGAAAATCGCCGCCATGACGCAATTCTCGGAAAGGTGAGGAAAAAATGGTCGACCCGCAACTGCTGGAAATCCTTTGCTGTCCCGAAACCAAGCAGGACGTGGCTTTGGCCCCGCCGGCCCTGATCGAGGATCTCAACCGCAAGGCGGAAGCGGGAACGTTGAAGAACCGCGCCGGGGAGACGGTGAAGGAAAAAATGGAGGCGGGCCTCCTGCGCTCGGACCGGAAATTCCTTTATCCCATTCGCGAGGACATTCCCATCATGTTGATCGACGAGGCGATTCCCGTGGGAGGAGCGGTATGAGCATCGCGTACGCATCCGAGCAGCTGGAGAGGAAGTTCCCATCCGACGGCGGCCTGGTTTTCGCCCGGCAGGGCGAAGCCTTGTTCCGGGAGAACTGGACGGACGAATGCATCAAATTGTTGATGGAAGGGACCCGCAAGCATCCGGATTACGTCACCGGTTTTCTGGTATTGGGGCGTATTTACAAGGAGATGGGGCGCTTGGTGGAGGCGCAGCATGCCTTGCAGGAAGCCTTGCGCCTCGACGCGTGTTGCCCCTCCGCCCTCAGGCTGCTGGGTGAAATCTCCGAGGGCCTGCAGGCGTACGGCGAAAGCGCCCGGTACCTGGATCTGTTGGCGTCCCAGGAACCCTGGGACGAGGACTTCCACTCGGCCCATCGGCGCGCGCTCGGTCTTTCCGGTGTGTCCACTCCCGCCTCCGGTCCTCCCGCTGAAGGTCCGGCCACCGGCGAATTCGCTTCGGCAGTGGGCGAATTTTTGCCCAAGGACGAAGCTTCCCTGGAAACGGTGTTCGGGGCCGGGAGCACGGCCACGGAGGATCTCACGGTTTTTGTTCCGCCTCCGGCCGAACCGAAACCCATGGACGTTTTTCGGGACGAGCCGGCCACCCGCGAAATGGGAGAGGCGCTTTCGGAAGCGTCGCCCTTTTCCGGTTCCGACGTGGAAAGTCGTTTGGACACACTGTTCGGAACCGAGTCGTCTATCTCCGCGGCGACTCCTGCTGCCGAAAAAGCCAAGGCCGCCGAGCCCACTCCCGATTCCGACGTCATTTACATGCCTCCCGGCGAGGAGGCCTTGGGGGCCACGGACACCGCCTTCGTCCCCAGCGCCAACGCCCCCGTCCAAGGCGCGGACATTGAGAAGCGGCTGGACGACCTCTTCACCTCCGAACCCACCGATGAGCCTTTGGAAGAAGAGCGGCCGGGAACCGGCACCGCGACGGTAGAAGCCGCCGCGGTGATGGGGGGCGGACCGACTTCCCCCGATGCGCCCATCACCGGCGAGGACGTGGAGAAACACCTGGACGAGCTTTTCTTTCCGGACGCCGAGGCGCCGGTAGCGAAAAAACCTTCGAAGCCCCCGGATTTCGCCGGACTGGACGATCGCACCATCGCCTTGCCGGCGTTTCGCGCGCCCAAGCCTTTGCCGGAGGCGGAACCGGTTGCCGAAACCGTAATTCAGTCCGAGGAACTCCACGCCGCCCAGGAAACCGGGTTGGTCGAAGCCGCCCATGCCCCGGAAGCGGTGGTGGGGGACGATATCGGCCAAAGATTGGATCAACTGTTCGGGGCGGAGGAGGCGGGAGCCACGGCATTCGCAGAAGCCGCCGCGGACGACGAGCCCGGAACTTCGGAAACCGCCACCTTCGCCGCCGG
>JBGPFT010000016.1:0-15652 GCA_041483475.1 Fibrobacteria bacterium
GCCCGCGGCGCCGTACCTCAGGAGAGCATTCACCCCACTCCCTCTCTCTGAAGAAATTTCAGCCAAATCTCTGCGGTCAAATAACGCCCCAGCATCGCCGATTCGTCCCGGCCCTGGAAATGGCGGCGTAGGCGGTATTCCAATGTGTCCGAGGGAAGGGTGCGGCGAAGCAATGCGCCGGATCCGAGTTGGGCGCGCAAAAAATCGGCGGCCGAGCCGGTTCGCAGCCAACGGGGATAGTCCTGGTATCCATCGCTTCCGATCCGGAGTCGACGCCGCAGCGCGCGCATTTTCAAGGCCAAGGTTTCCCGCCAAGCCGGAGCGGAAATCGGGAGCCCCGTTTTTTCCCAGGGGAGGGTTCGGAAGAACTCCGGGAATTCGCGCAGTAACATGGCGCGGTAAATGCGGGAGCCGCGCAGCCAATGGCGAGGCAAGGCCAGAACTTTCGTCAACAGCGGAACGTCCAGAAAGGGAAGGCGGAAGATCACGCCATCGCCGCCATAGTGTAGGGCTTGAAGAATGAAACGGCGGCCGCGATGCAGGTAACGCACGAGGAACGGGGAGCCGTTCCCTTCGAGGTAGGAGCCGCCGAGGAGGGCGTCGCCCAGAAAACCGTTGAGGCAAATATCCATGCGCGCTTCCAGGGCCGGGAGGCTTTCCAAATCATGCAAATCCAAAATGCTGATTTGCCCGTCCGTGAGAAGCACCCCCCCGGTTCTCGCTTCCAGCCAGCCATCCCCGCCCAGGGGAATGAAAGCGTGGGGCGCCCCGCGCAAGGCGGAAGCGGCCCGGGCTATGGTTTCATCCGCGCACCCGGGCTTGCCGAAGGTCAATGTTTCCGGCGGCGTTCCGGTTTCGGGCATGGCGGCCAATATGGCCCGGGAATCCAATCCTCCGCTCAGGGTGAGTCCGACCCGTTTCTCTCCGCCGCAGCGCCGGGCCACGGCCTTTCGGAAAAGCCCGCCCAATTCGGCGACGGTTTCATCAAAAGACGGAGCGGACGCGGGCTGCGGGTCTTCCAACCTGAAATAGCGCCGGCGGGTCCATTGTCGGGATTCCAAGTCATAGGTGAGCATCATTCCCGGCGCGAGCAATTCCACGCCCTCGAACCATGTCGTTCCGCCCAACGGATAGCCGTGTTCCAGAATTTCATCGAGGCAAGTGTGGTTGAGACGGGGCGGAGGACCCGGCATGCGGAGGAATCCCCGCAATTCCCCGCACCAAGCCGGAAGGCCTTCGGTGCGCAGGTAGAGGTATTTCAATCCGTACGGATCGGTGATGAAGCGCAGCCGTCCTGCATCCGCGTCGTAAACGACGGCGGAAAAAGCCCCGTTCCAAGGCTTCGGCGCCCCGACCGCAAGCTCAGCCGCGAGTTCCTCGCCGGGAACGGTGCCGACATCATTGAAAACCTCCCCGTCGATCCAAACCTGGGTTCCGTTGGATCCCGACCCATACCACCCTGCCATTCCGGGTTGGTGCAGCACCAAGGAGGCCGCGATCTTGCCGTCGTGAAAAGCGGGCAAAAGGTGATGACGCGGATGATGCCGAAGATTTTCCCGCAGGCTTACCAGGCGGGCTTCCGCGTTTTCCCCGCCTTGGACGACGAAGCCGCAAAGCCCCGGCATCAATGCACCCGGATGGAGGCGGGCTTTTCCCCGAAGGCGAAGATGCGGCCCCAAACTTCGATGGCGATGAGACGAAAGCGGAGGGCGGGATCGCCGCCGTGGAAGGCGGATATTTGCTCCGGGGTCAGGCGGGTCCATTCGGAGACGAAGCCGTCCGTCAAAATCCGCGGATGCTCCGGAAGATAACGTTCCCAGGGAACCGGAAATCCCATCTTGGGCCGGTCGATTATGGAGGCGGGCAAATGCCTTCGCGCCACGGCCTTGAGCAGGGCCTTTCCCTTGCGGCCCCGGATCTTGGCTTGGAGCGGCAGGTTCAGCGCGAACTCCATCAGGCTGTTTTCCAGGAAGGGCACCCGGCCCTCGATGGAGTTGGCCATGAGAACGCGATCGGTGCGGTGCAGGATGGAGCGCAAATGCCCGCGCAGGTTGTCGAGGAGCAGGGCTTGCACCGGAACCTCGTCCGCGGGAGCGTGGCCCGCGTAGGCGCGCAAGGATTCGTCCCAGCGCTTCCAGGCGCGGAAGTCCTCGGAAGCCAGCGCATAACCCTTGTAGATGCGATCGATCCCGGGAGCCGGATAGCACAGGCCGAAGGCGGCGAAGCGGGTCGTTTCCTCCGGGGTGAAATGCGGCCGGCCCAGCCAGAAATCCAAAAGGGAGCGTGTTTTTTTCCAGGCTCTCTCGGCGAAAGGTCCGAGGCTGCGCAGGCGTTTTCTTCCGAGCAGGAGGCGGTGGAGATCCTGATGCCAGGTATAGCCGCCGAACAATTCGTCGGACCCTTCGCCGCACCACAGCACCTTGATCCCGTCGCGATGGGCGCGGCGCGCGATGAGATGGAGTCCGACGTCGTTCTGGAAATACACGGGGAGATCGAGATGCCAGGTGACCTCGGGCAAAAGTTCCCAATAATCCTCGGGGCGCATGCGTTCCACAATCAGTTCCGTTTTCAAATGGCGCGCCACCGCTTGCGCGAAATGCTCCTCGCCGCCCCGGCCTTCGACTCCGCAATGATATAGAGGCAAATTCCTGCGGCGATGGGCCAGGGCCGAAAGCAGGGAGGAATCGATTCCGCCGCTGCACAAGGCCGCGAGGGGGGCGTCGCTTTGCAAATGCAGATCCACGGAAGCCTCGAGTCGGCGCTCCAATTCGCCTTCCCAGGTGGCGGGATCCTGGAATTCTCGCATCCGTTCCGAATCCACCATGCCCTGCAAGGGGGCGAAAGGGTGGCTTTCCCATTTTCCGGAAACTTGATCCACGCGCAGCTGATGGCCCGGTTCCAATTCCTTCACGTCGGGGAAGGGGAGATCAGTTCCGACATAACCCCGGGCCAGGACTTCCTTGAGGGCTTCGAAATGTCCCGGCTTCTGCCCGAAGGCCTTAATCTCGGAGGCGAATTCAAAACCGGATTCGTCGGCGCGATAGTACAGCGGTTTGATGCCTGCGCGGTCGCGCGCCAACAACAGGGATTTTTTTTCGCCGTCCCAATACGCCAGGGCGAACATGCCGTTGAACCTCGGCAGGCAAGCCTCGCCATGCGTGCGCAGGAACCGGAAAACCACCTCGGTGTCGGAACGCGTGCGCCACTCCGCGTCCTGGAATTCGCCGCGCAGGCCGAGGAAATTGTAAACCTCGCCGTTATAGACGAGTCGGGCCGATCCGCCGCCGAAGGGCCCGCCCTGAGCTGCGCCGAAGGGCTGATGGGCCGCCGGATCCGGATCGATGATACTGAGGCGGACATGCCCGAGGAAAACGCCGCTTTCGGAGTAATGCCCCTGATGATCGGGGCCGCGATGGGCCAGCAGGGAAAGCCGGCGCAATCCCTCCCCGCCGTCGGGTTCGCCGCGGAAGGAAATCCGCCCGTAAATGCCGCACATGGTGAACGCGGTAAACTACAAAAAGGGTATTTTACGCTTTTCTCTCGCGAAGGGATGCATGACCAAACTGGCGATTGACGGCGGCCAGCCCGTGCGGGCGCGCAAGAACTTCCTGGTTTTCGGCGCGCCGCAAATCGGGAAGGAGGAAATCGCCGGAGTGGTGGATTCCCTGCGCCGCCGCTGGATCGGCACCGGGCTCAAGGTGGGCGCCTTCGAGCACGACTTTGCGGAATACAAAGGAACCCCCAATGCCGTGGCCGTGAATTCCTGCACCGCGGCGCTGCACCTCTCCATTCTTTCCCTCGGCATCGGCCCGGGGGACGAGGTGATCACCAGCCCCATGACCTTTTGCGCCACGGCCAACGCCATTTTGCACGCGGGCGCCAAGCCGGTGCTGGCGGATTGCGATCCGGCCACGTTCAATATCGATACGGAAAAGGTTTCCCGGAAAATCACCCGGCGCACCAAGGCGATTCTACCCGTGCATTTCGCGGGCCGCGCCTGCGACATGGGCGCGCTGATGCGCCTGGCCCGGTCCCATAAGCTCCACGTCATCGAGGATTGCGCGCATGCCATCGAAACCGAATTTCAAGGCCGCAAGGCGGGGACCTTCGGCGTCCTCGGTTGCTTCAGCTTTTACGCCACGAAGAATCTCACCACGGCCGAAGGCGGCATGGTGATCACCCGGGGAAAACCGCTGGCGGATCGCATCAAGCGATTGGCCCTGCACGGTATGTCGCAGGATGCCTGGAAGCGCTATTCGGATTCGGGTTACAAGCATTATGACGTGGTGGAACTCGGCTACAAGTACAACATGACCGACTTGCAGGCCGCTATCGGCCTGCCGCAACTTCGACGCCTGGAAAAGAATTGGAAGCGGCGTCGGGAGATCTGGAAGCGTTATCAAGCCGCCTTCGCCGACTTGCCCGTCGTCCTTCCCGCCGAACCTGGGGCGCATGAGCGCCACGCCCACCACTTATACACGCCCCTTGTTTCGCGGAGCTTCAAACGCGGCCGGGATTGGGTTTTGTCCGCGCTTACGGCCGAAAACATCGGCGTCGGGGTGCATTACCGGGCGCTTTGCGATCATCCCTATTACCGCCGCGCGTTGGGCTGGAAACGGAGCGACGGCCCCGTGGCCTCCGACATCGGCGCGCGCACGTTGTCGCTGCCCCTGTCTCCTGCGCTTTCGGATCGCGATGTCGACGACGTGATCGCGGCCTTCCGGAAGGTCATGCGGGCGGCATGAAAAATCCCTCCCCGGTTGCCGGGGCCTGGCGCTTCATCTTCGTGATGGGCTTCGTCAGCCTGTTTGCCGACATGACCTATGAGGGGGCACGGGGCTTGGCGGGGCCTTTCCTGCTTTCGCTGGGCGCTTCGGCCACGGCCGTGGGTTTTATTTCCGGCCTGGGTGAACTGGTGGGTTACGGGCTGCGGCTCCTGTTCGGCCTGATCAGCCAGCGCACCGGTCGTTATTGGTTGTTCACCTTGCTCGGCTACGGAGTGAATCTCCTGGCCGTGCCCCTGTTGGCCTTGGCGGGTTCGTGGCCTGTGGCCGCGATATTATTGATATGCGAACGGCTGGGAAAATCCATCCGGGCTCCGTCCAAGGACACCTTGCTTTCGCATGCGGCCGCCGCCGTGGGTCACGGCAAGGGCTTTGGATTCCACGAAGCCATGGATCAAATCGGCGCGGTGTCGGGGCCTTTGCTCGGAGCGGCGGGCCTCGTTTATTTCGGCGGCTATCGCGGCGCTTTCGGAATCCTGGCTTTTCCTGCCGCCGCGGCTTTGTGCGTCTTGATCGCGGGGCGCATCTTCTTTCCCGATCCCTCCCGGTTTGAGATGACGGTCGAAAGCGAGCCGCCTCGCGATGGAAAACTCCCGCGCACTTTCTGGATTTACGTCGCAGGCGCGGCGTTGCTGGCCTTCGGCTACGCGGATTTCCCCTTGATCGCCTTTCATCTCCGTAAAACCGGCATCCTCACCGACGCCCAAGCTCCCATCGCCTATGCCGTGGCCATGGGCGTCGACGCCGTGGCCGCGCTCGGCTTCGGACTTTTATTCGATCGCGTGGGGCTCAAATCGCTGCCGCTGGCCGCCGTGATGGGCGGCGTGGCCATGCCCCTGTGCTTTTCCCAACGCCCCGCCTTGTGTTGGGTCGGCGTGGTTTTCTGGGGCGCCGCCTTGGGGGCGCAGGAAAGCTCGCTCAAGGCCGGCATCGCCCGACTGGTATCCAAAGAACGCAGGGCGGGAGCCTACGGGATTTTCCACGCCACCTTCGGCGTCGCCTGGTTCCTCGGCAGCGCGGCCATGGGCTGGCTTTACGACTGGAATCGAAGTGGGATTGTCGTCTTGGCGATCGGAGCGCAGGTTTTGGCGGCGGGGGCGTTCGCCGCGGCTTACCGAAGCGGGAGGCGATGATTCGGAATTACCAGGTCGCTTTCCCCGGCTACGCCGTCTAAAACGTTCGTTTCGTGACGAAATCCCCCGATAAAACCCCGGTAATCCGCCGATAAAAAAGAAAAACGGGGGCCGGACATGATTTGCTTGTTTGTTGACTGCGGCAAAACCGCTTTGGCCCGATACTAGAGATCACAAATCAGAAGCTTAAAAGCGGAGGAACCGGAAATGAAAACGAAATACCTCTCCATTTCAACACTAATCTTCGGGCTTATGGGTGCGGCCTGGGGTCAACTGGACACAGCGGCGAATGTGTCGGGTGTTTCGATGGGGGCCATCTACAACCCCGGACAGGTGCGGGCGCTGAGTTGGATCGTATTGGTCCCGCACCCCGGGGACATCCAGGTGAGTTTTTCGGCGAACGGATCGGTTTGGACTCCAGTGGTGACGCTTCCCGCGAATTCAACCTCCTACCTTTGGACCGTACCCGCCACCCTCACCAACCACGGGCTCATCCGCGTTTACCAGTTCCGCACCGACACGACCCCCGCCCCACCCGCCTCCAATGTCACGACCCCCTATAGCCTGCGCAGCGCCCAATTCACCATCCAATACCCGCTATCGATCTGGGGAAGTGTAACCGATGCCACAGGGGCTCCCATAGCCGGAGCCAAGGTGGTTTTGGTCATGCCCGGTACGGGAGGGCAACGCGCGGATTCCGCCTTCACCAATGCCGGGGGATCTTACACCATGGCGCCCAATGTTCTCCCCGGGGCGGGTTACACCTTGATCGTCACTGCTCCGGGTTATAATACCTTCACCCGGAACAACGTGACTCTCAGCACGAATCCGAATCTTAACGGGAATAACTTCGTTCTGACCGCAAGCGTCGGGATCCTGGATCCAACCGCCGGGAATTCACCGCCGCGCATGCATTGGTTGGGCAACCGCCTGGCCGTGGAACTCGGATATTCGAACCATAACCGCGCCTTGGAGGTTTACGGCCTGAACGGTTTCCTGATGCGCCGATTTCTTGTATCGGCCGGAGCATCGCGCGTGTTGTTGCCGGCGGAAATAGTCCCCGTCGGAACCTTGCTGCGGGTGAAGTAGAAGAAAAGAGAAGGAGGCCGATCATGAAAAAGATATGGATATGCGTGCTCGCGTCAGCATTGATGCCCCTTTCATTGCTGGCCAATATCTGGGGCACGGTAACCAGCGCAGCGGGGCCCGTAGCCGGAGCCAAGCTGGTTTTGATCACGCCCGGGGGGGGGATAGGGCCGCCGCCCCAACGCGTGGATTCCGCCGTCTCAAGCACTACCGGGTCTTACAGCATCGGGTACAGCGTCGCCGTCACCACCGCGGGCTTCACCATAATCGTCACCGCGCCGGGTTATGATACCCTCATCCGGACCAACGTGACTGTCAACTCGAATCCGAATCTGAACAATCAAAACTTCGTTCTGATTAGAAGCGTTGTGGCCTTGGATCCAACCGCCGGGAATGCGCAGCCGCCGCGCATGCATTGGTTGGGCGACCGCCTGGCCGTGGAACTCGGATATTCAATCCATAACCGCGCCGTGGAGATTTACGGCCTGAACGGTATCTTGAAGCGGAGATTTCTCGTTTCGGCGGGAGAATCGCGCGTGTTATTGTCGGCGGAATCAGCCCCCCTCGGAACGTTGCTGCGGGTGAAGTAGCAGCGCCCCGATTATTCGGACGGAAGTCCGGGAATGAAAAGCCGAAGCATCGGCGTTTGGCCATAGGCCCGGGCCCCGTTGATCAGAAAATAAGCCGGTTCCCGCTTCGGCAAAGGTCTTCCCAATTGGCCCGGCGGGATCACCCGGGTCACCGGCGTGCTTCCCAGATTCGCTCCCAGGGCCGCCAGTTCGCTCCGCAAGGCCTGGACGTTGATATCCTGCACGTTTTGGTTCGCGATTAAGGCCATATAGGCGGCGACACCGGCCGCCTGACCGAGTATCATGTATTGCGGTTCCATGCGCAAAGTCGAATAGGTCACGTGGCTGGCCGAGAAACAAACCGGCACCAGCAGGTTGACGGCCTCGGCGCGTCGGGGCGTGAGGATGCGATAGGGGATTTCGTAGGGTTGCACCGCCACCTGCATGTCGCCCTCGTTCTCAACGAAGCCGCTGTCGTTGATGATGCGCTGCACGTGATGGGAGTCGCTGTTGTAGGATCCCATGCCCACGCCTTCGAGTTTGGTTCGGGCGGTTTGGATATCGCTTTGCACCATGACGTATTCCCCGATCATGCGCCGGGATTCGCGCACGTAGAGTTGGAAAGGCCAATTGCCGTTGTCGGTGAATTCGTCGCGGGCCAAGCCCCAGGTAAGCGCTTCAGTGCGGGTGGCCTGGGGCAACCAGGCGTCGTTTTGCAGGAAATACCAGAAACCCATCAGATAGTCCTTGTGCTCGGCCCATAGCTCCGCCCGCCGCAGATAGGTGGCCTCGGGATATTCCCAGCTATGGCCGATGAAGTCGGAGGAATAACCGCCGTTGTTGTTCGTGTCCGTTTTCCGTCCATAGATGATATCGAGCTTGGCCACGGTACTCAGGGGAGGGACCACGCCTCCGGCCGCCGCGGTCAAGGCGTTGATATACCGGGCCAGCAATTGATAACGAGCGCGATCGTAATTCGGCGGCATCGTGAACGGCGCGCGGTTGGCCGCATTGTCGGTCATGCAAAGGCGGTAATTATAAGACTGCACCTTTTGATCTCCCGATCCGACGATGCCCCTCGGGGTGGTCAAAATTTCCTGAAGAGGCAGGCTGTTATAATAGGGGTCAAGTCCGGCCGGGAATTGATGTTTGTTGGTGTACGGTCTTACTCCGGCCAAGGATTCCCCGTATTGCGCGCTGCTTTCCCGTCCCCAGGTATAGGACACGCCCGCTTGGGCCATCAAGTCGCCCTCATAAGTCGCATCCAGGAAAACCCGGGCTTGAAATACGTCGCCATCTTCCACCGTGAATTGGGTGATGGAAGTTCCGTTCTTGATCATTCCGGTTCGCTCCACCAAACGTTTGTTCAGGAAAATTTGGATGCCGGCCGCCCGCGACATTTCAACATAGACCGATTCGGCCACATGGGGCTCGAAAGTCCAGCGGATGGCCGTGCCGTATTTCACCCCCACGCGCGTGTAGAATTCCCGGGCCATTCCGCCTATCACAGTCTGGTTCCCGTAATCGGTCCAGCCCAACCCACCCGAAGTCATTCCTCCCAAATGCCGACCGGGCTCGACCAGGGCCACGGTGGCCCCTTCGCGGGCCGCGGCTACGGCCGCCGCCACGCCGGCGGAAGTTCCGCCGTAAACCACGATGTCGGAGGCATGGACAGCGGCTTGCGGGGCATTTTGCAACCCGGGGGCCGAAACCAGGAAAAACCCGAACAAACCCAGTAGGCGACGCATGGATGAGAATGTAATGCCTACGGTGAAGCCCCGTTTCCGCTTTCTGGGGAAAATCCCCGCTTGCCGAGTTAATTTTCGCCATGAGGACCGCCCCATGAAAAACCCCTACGAGCAATACGACAACCCCTTGGTCCGCCGCTACGCCTCGGCGGAGATGAGCTTTCTCTTTTCGCCGCAATACAAGCATCGCACTTGGCGCTGGCTGTGGATTCATTTGGCCGAGGCGGAGAAAGAGTTGGGCCTGCCCATCACGGCGGAGCAAATCGCGGACTTGAAGGCCCATGAAACCGACATCGATTTCGCGGCCGCCGAAAAGAAGGAAAAGGAAACCCGCCACGACGTGATGGCGCATGTGTACGTCTACGGTCTGCAATGCCCCAAGGCCGCGGGCATCATCCATCTCGGGGCCACCTCGGCCTACGTCGTCGACAACACCGACCTGATCCAGATGAAGGCCGCCCTGCATCTTTTGCAAAGAAGAGCGCTGCGCGTCGTGGACGCCCTGGCGGTTTTCGCCCGTAAGTGGAAGGATCAGCCCGCGCTCGGGTTCACCCATTTCCAGCCCGCCCAACTCGTCACCGTGGGCAAAAGAGCCTGCCTCTGGATCCAGGATCTCATGCTCGACATCGAGGAGATGGACGGATTGATCCAAAACCTGCCTTTCCTCGGGGTGAAAGGAACCACGGGCACTCAGGCCAGTTTCCTGGAACTATTCAACGGCGATCACGCCAAGGTGAAGCAGCTCGACGCCGAAGTCACCCACCGAGCCGGATTCTCGAAAAGCCTGCCGGTTTCAGGGCAGACCTATACCCGCAAGTTCGATGCGCGCGTGCTGTCAGGTCTCTCCAACCTGGCGCAATCGCTGGCTAAGTTCTCCACCGATATGCGGCTGTTGCAGCATCTCAAGGAAGTCGAGGAGCCCTTCGAAAAGGAACAAATCGGCTCTTCGGCCATGGCCTATAAGCGCAATCCCATGCGCACGGAGCGCATCGGCTCGCTGGCCCGCTTCGTGGATGCGCTGGTTTCCTCCGTTTCCTTCACCGCATCGACGCAATGGCTTGAGCGCACTCTGGACGATTCGGCCAACAAGCGCCTGAGCGTGCCACAGGCCTTCTTGGCGGTGGACGCCATGCTCATCCTCGCGGGCAACGTGGCTTCAGGCCTGGTCGTCTATCCCAAGGTCATCGAGCGCCGGTTGCGGGAGGAATTGCCGTTCATGGCCACCGAAAACATCCTGATGAACGCAGTGAAACGGGGAGGACACCGCCAGGAATTGCACGAGCGCATCCGCGTCCATTCCATGGAATCGGCCCGGCGCGTGAAGGAACAGGGATTGGAAAACGATTTGCTTGAGCGCATCGCTTCGGATCCGGTTTTTTCCGTCGACCTCACGGCCTTGCGGGCTGAAATGGATCCGCAAAGGTACACGGGCCGCGCGGCGGAGCAAACCGAGGAATTCCTGCGCGACCACGTGGATCCCCTGCTGGCGCGCGACGAATCGTGGAAGGATTTGGGCGAGGACAAGCTGCGGGTGTGAAAGCCCGTCCCCCGCGATGACGGCGCTTAGCGCACGATGATGGTTCCGGTGTTGGCGGTGCCGGTGATTTGTTTTTCCAAGGCGGACGCGGATTCGAACCCGCAAATATGGACTTCGCCCACGCCCGCTTCCACGGCCGCGAGGCAGGAGCGCACCTTGGGAATCATCCCGCCGGAGATCACTTCCGAGGCGATCAAGGCTTCGGCCCGGTCCCGGTCCAATTTCGGAATGATGCGCGTTTCCGCGTCCAGCACTCCGGGCACATCGGAAACGTAAAGCAGCCGTTCCGCCTTCGTTTCCACGGCCAGAGCCGAGGCCGCATCGTCGGCGTTCACGTTGAAATGCGAGCCGGCCGTGTCTGCGGAGATGGGCGATATCACGGGAAGGAAACGCGCCTGCAAAAGCGCCTCCGCCAGGGCGGGACGGACCTTGACCACGGCGCCGACCCGTCCCAGTTCCGGATCGATGGGACGGCATACGAAGGTGGAACCGTCCACGCCGCTCAAGCCGCAGGCGCGGGCCCCCGCGTTTTGCAAGATCGACACCAGGCGCTTGTTCACGGATCCGCTGAGGGTCATTTCCACGATTTCAAGCGCGGCGTCCGAAGTGACGCGCAAGCCGTCCTTGAACCGGGGCTCTTCCCCCAGCCAGGCCAGATGGCGGTTGATTTCCTTGCCGCCGCCGTGGATGAGGATCAGGGGTGCACCGCGGCTCCAGGCCGAAGCCAGCGCTTGGACCGCGCCCCGCAAGGTTTCGGCGCTTTCCATCAGGGAGCCGCCGATTTTGATCACCAGGGGCCGCATGGAGATTATGCGAGCGCCAGCGCTTCGTCGAGGCCGAACATGATGTTCAGGTTCTGCAGCGCCTGGCCCGAGGCGCCCTTCACCATGTTGTCGAGCGCGGACACGACGATAAGCTTCGACGTCCCAGTCGGCTGATAAGCGTGAAACCGGCACTCGTTGGAACGCGCCACGTCGGCGGTTTGGGGAAAATCGGATACGGCGCGGACGAAAGGCGAACCCGCATACGCCTTGTTCCAGCAGGCTTCGGCGTCGGCGACGGTTTTCAGCGGCATAAGGTCGGCGTAAATCGTCGAGAGAATGCCGCGTTCCATCGGCACCAGATGCGGCGTGAACAGGAGATCCGAAGGAGCGCCGCCCGCGGCGCCGAGCTGCGCGCGCATTTCCGGCAAATGGCGATGCTGATCGCCCACCTTGTAGGCGGAGAAATTTTCGTTGACGAAAACGAAATGCGTCCCCTCGGTGGCTTTTCGCCCCGCGCCCGACACACCGGACTTCGAATCGGCGATGATCCCTTCCTTCCGGATCAAGCCCGCCTTGAGCAACGGGATCAGCGGCAACAAAACGGAAGTCGGGTAACAGCCGGGATTGGCCGTCAGTTTCGCCTTGGCGATCCGTTCGCGGTGGATTTCGCTAAGGCCGTAAACGGCTTCGTCGGACAGGCGAAAGTCGGAAGAAAGATCGATGACGCGGGTTTTCCCGTTTGCCAGGAAAGGCTTAACGGCGGGGGCCGAAGCGCCATGCGGAAGACAGGAAAAAACCGCGTCGGGGACCGTGCCATGGGCGGCCTGCATATTGGTGAGCATGCGGGCCGAAGCCGGAAGGCGGCCGGAAAAAGCCGGGTAGATTTTTTCATAGGCCGAGCCGTACTGGGTTTCGGAACTGAGCCAAACGATTTCGGTTTGGGGATGCCGCAACAGCAAACGGACCAATTCCGCTCCCGTAAGCCCTGTGGCGCCCAAAATTCCCACTTTGAGTTTCATAAGCGCGAAAACTAACAAGCCTGTAATGCAGTGCCTGCTTGCAGTTCCTGGCTGTTTCGAGTATCTTTCCTAGTAAAGAGGGCCCTAAAACCCTTGATTTTACCGGGATTCTTGTCGTAATGGCAAATTCCGGGGTTGGGGGCACAGAGGAGTACGATGCCGTCCATTACCAAGGTATGGCTGGATGAAACCGAAAACGAATGCACCATGTGCGGAGCCTGTGAAGCGACATGCCCCGAGGTGTTCGAGGTTCCGGAAAAAATGGTGGTGAAGGGGGGAGCCAATCTCACCTTGACCCAGCAAATCGTGGAAGCCGCCGAAGGTTGCCCGGTGGGTACCATCGCCATCGAATACGACGGCAGCGGCAAGCGCGACAACCCGGCGTAAAGGTCACCCAGCGTAGGGGCAACCCGCGGGTTGCCCCTACGCTGGGTGGCTATATTTCCCCCCCTTGCCCAAAGGGGGAGCCCGTCTTGCAATCCCTTTTAGAATACCTCGCCTCCGCCCCCAAAACCCATTTGGCGAAACTGCATCGCCGCGATTATCCCGAAGCCGGATTGCAGCCGGCCGCGAAAGTGGTGGAAGCCGTTCAGGCGCGAGCCCTGGATGCGGAACGCATGCGGGGGGTTTTGCGGGGTTTGGAAAAGGAAGGCCGGAGGCTGCTCCTGGCCGTGTACGTCGCGGAGGAGCGCGGCATGTCGGAAGCGGAGCTCGCGCGGGGATGCGAGGGCGGGCCGTCGCAGGCGGCGTTTCTGCTGTCCACTTTGGAATACGAGTTGCTCGTTTTTTCCCGGGAGGGAGAAGGCCGCAGCTATCACGGCTTCCGCGAGATGGCGCCGCATCTGGTTCCGGATTTGTTGGCCGAGTTCGCCGGACCCGAGGCGCCGCCTGATGACGATGGACGCGCGGTATGGATTTCCAACTCCGCTCACGTGACGTCGCATCTATGCCATTTCCTCGCCCAGGCGGCCCGGGGCGAATTGCGCGCCACCCAGGCAGGCGAATTACATCGCAAGAGCCTCCAGGATTTGGCGTACGGCTTCTCTTACGGCGACGCCTTGTCACGCACCGTGGCCGCAGAGGAGGTGGTTTTCCTGTTCGCTTTCGCCGCCGAGTCGGGGCTTTTGGGAGTCGACGACGACGGGGTTTTGCGGTTGTCGCCCCTGGCCCCGGCTTTCCTGGACGAAGGCCGCGCAGAAATCGCGCGCAAGTTGCGGGAATGGTGGTTCCGGCGCATGCGGGGGATGGAGCGAACCTTGAACGCCCTGGCCGCAGTGGGCTCTGCGTACGGGGTCGCGACGCTGGCGCCGCTGTTCACGGTGTATGCGGGATGGGAAAAGCGCGCGAAGGCTTCCGAACTTTCCACTTGGGAAAATTTGCCGCGTCCCTTGCGGGAATTGTGGATGCTGGGCGGAGTGGATTTCGCCATGAGCAAAGGGCGCATACGCTGGGGCCGGATCATGGCCGGTGCGGACGATTCCGACGCGGCGCATCGCTCCGCAGAGTCGCCGCGGGGGCTTCCCAATCTCGAAGCCCTGGTTCCCATCGGCGCGCCCATGAGCCGGCAATTCCAGGTCGAATTGTTGGCGTCGCGCGATAACGACGAGGCGCTGACGCGTTTTCGCTTCACCAAGGAATCGGTGGTGAAGGGATTGCAGGCCGGAGTCACGGCCGAAGCCATGCGGGAGTTGGCGGGCTGGCTCGGATTCGAGGCTGCGGCGCGGCGTTCGCTGGACGATTGGGCCGCATCCTATGTCACCACGGCGTTCCGCGAAGTGTTCATGCTGCGCGTCCGCGACGGCGAGCGGTTCCGCGAGCTGGAGGAGTTCCCTCAATTCATGGAGCTGGTCACCGAGGTGATTCCGGGTTACGGCTTCGCCCTGCCCAAATCCGCGAAAATCCGGGCGCGCGAACTGCTCCGCGTTTTCGATCTGTTGCCGGGTGAGGAGACTCCCGCGGAGCGAACCCTCCGTTCCGTCATTCCCGACGGAGCGGATTCCCGACCTTCGCCCTCTTTCGCCCACGGGGAAATCGCCTATCGCCATGTCCCGCCGATGCGGCAGGAAATGCCATCGCTGGAAGAACGCGAAAAGGGCGGTCGGGCGAAAGCCGAGGAAACCTTGACGCAACGGTTGCAAACCCTTGAAGCTGCCATTCACCAGCAGCGACCGGTGGAATTCGCCTACGCCAACGGCGCGGGCGTGAACCGGCGGGTGCAGGCCCAGCCCTTGCACGTGCTGCGCAATCGGGAGCCCGTCAAGCTGATCGCCGTGGAGCTGGGCACCGGGCATCGCAACGAATACCGCCTCGACCAGGTGCAGGGGCTGCGCGTGATCGAACCGGAGTGAGCCGTGGCGGGCGTCCCCTTCGTCCACCTGCACGCGCATTCGGAGTATTCACTCCTGCGTTCCACGGCCACCATTCCCCGGCTGATCAAGAAAGCTCTGGAACTTGGGCAATCGGCCCTGGCGCTCACCGATCACGGCAACATGTTCGGCATGCTCGAGTTCTACAACGCCGCCCAGAAGGCGGGGCTCAAGCCCGTGGTGGGCTGCGACCTGTACCTGGCCCCCGATTCCCGTCGTAATCGGAACTATGCATCGGGCCAGCCCGCCTGGCATCGCCTGACGGCGCTGGCGGAAAACCGCGCTGGGTACAGGAACCTGATGGAACTTTGCTCGGCGGGACATCTGGAGGGTTTCCATCAAAAACCGCGCGTGGATCGGGAGATTGTCGAAAAATGGCGGGAGGGATTGTTCTTCCTTTTGCCCAATCTCGACAGCGAAGCAGGCCATTATTTCTTGCGCGGCCAGGAGAAAAAGGCACGCGAGGTGCTGGAATTCTTCTCGTCCCGCATTGGCCGCGAACGCGTTTTCCTCGTCGTGCAGGATCACGGCCTGGAGGAAGAAAAGACCGTCAACCGGTTTTTCCTCAAGCTCCACCGCGAGGAAAAGTGGCCCTTGTTGGCGGCCAACGACGCGCATTATGTCGAGCGCAAGGACGCCGAGGCCC
>JBGPFT010000017.1:0-15480 GCA_041483475.1 Fibrobacteria bacterium
CAAGGTCACGCCCTGGCCGCGCATCAGGCCGATGTCGCCGACCTGCCCGCCGGATTCGGCGTAGAACGGGGTGCGCGCCGCCACGAGCAATACCACATCGCCTTCCTCGCGATAACGCAGCACCGGCATGTCGGTTTCCAAAGTTTCATACCCGACGAACTCGGTGTCGAGCCCGGGAGTCAATATCGTCCAACCTTCGTCGCCGGCGATGGCGGCCCCGAATTTGGCCGCGCCGCGGGCGCGCTCCCGCTGTTCCTCCATGTGCTTTTGATACCCATCCTCGTCGATGCTCAATCCCTGTTCCTCGGCCAGTAGGCGCGTCAGGTCGGAGGGGAATCCGTAGGTGTCGTATAAAGTGAACACATCGGCGCCTGCGATGGCTTTTTGCCCCTTGCTCTTGGCCTGCGCAGCCACCTTGGCGAAGCGATCGAGGCCCTGATCCAAGGTTTTGCCAAAGCGTTCCTCCTCGGCGCGGATCACCTGGGCGATGTAGTCCCGGCGAGCGCTCAATTCGGGATATGCCCCGCCCATGCGCTGGGCCAGGATGGGTACGATGCGATGCAAAAAAGGATCGCGCCGGCCCAAGTTGCGGGCGAAGCGGCTGGCGCGGCGCAGGATGCGGCGCAGCACGTAGCCGCGCCCTTCGTTGCCGGGCGTGGCGCCGTCAGCGATGGCGAAGGAAAGCGCGCGGATATGATCGGCGATGACGCGATGGGGCGTTCCCTCGGGTCCGCCGGAATATGGAGTGCCGGATAATTCCGCGATGCCGTCGATCAGGGGCCGGAACACATCGGTTTCGTAATTATTCCCCGATCCTTGGATGATGGAGGTCACGCGCTCGAAGCCCATACCCGTATCCACGTTCTTGTGCTTGAGCGGTTTCAATTCCCCGCCGGCGATGCGCTCGAATTGCATGAAGACGAGATTCCAAATCTCGATATAGCGGGTGTTTTTTCCGTTCACGCCTTCGACGGGATCGGCGCAAGTGGCCGCGCGGGTGGTTTCGTCGCCCAAATCGAAATGGATTTCCGAACAGGGTCCGCAAGGACCGATTTCGCCCATCTCCCAGAAGTTTTCTTTTTCCCCGAATCGCAAAATACGGGACGGGTCGATGTCGGTTTCCGACTTCCACAATTCTGCGGTTTCGTCGTCGGTTTTATAGACGGTAACGAAAAACCTGTCTTTGGGAAGTTTCCACACCGAGGTCAAAAGCTCCCAAGCCCAGGCGACTGCTTCCTTTTTGTAATAGTCGCCGAAGGACCAATTGCCCAGCATCTCGAAAAAGGTGTGGTGATAGGTGTCGCGCCCCACTTCTTCGAGGTCGTTGTGTTTTCCCGACACCCGGATACATTTTTGCGAGTTGGCGACTCGCCGCCAACCTTCGCGGTTTTCTCCCAGCAAGGCGGCCTTGAACTGGTTCATGCCCGCATTGGTGAACAGCAAGGTGGGGTCGTCATGGGGCACCACCGGGGCGGAGGGGATATGGATATGCCCCTTGGACTTGAAGAAATCGACGAATCCCTGGCGGATTTGGTCCCCGGACAGGAAGGGGGCGCCGAAACGGGGGCCGGATTGGGGGGTAGGTGATGATAGCATGGCGTAGAATGGGGGAATTTAGTTGAATCGGCCCATTCGGGGGTTGAGCGTTCGGCGGAAGTAAAGTTTTTTTGGAAATAGTCGAAGATATTGATGTTGTGGGAGCGGAGGTGGGAGAATTCCCTTGACGAAGTTGCGCCGGTCCGATTTACGGGGGCGGATCGAATTTATGATAAACCCAGTACTTAGGGCTTACGAAGCCGAATTTGAGAGGCGTTACGCGAGATATAGGGAAGGGGCGTATCTTTTCCTAGGGACTTGGTTTCCGCATTTTATGGCTTCCGCATTACAAGACGTTCTTCTCCGCGTCAAGGAAGGCGCCGACATCGTTCAGATCGTCGGGCAATACGTACCGCTGAAGCGGGCGGGTTCGAGGTATTTGGGGCTATGCCCCTTCCACAACGACCGGCATCCCAGTATGAACGTGAACCCGGGCATGGGCATTTACAAATGCTTCGCTTGCGGGGCGGGCGGGGACGCCATCAAGTTCGTGCAGGAATACGAGAAACTCGGCTTTGTCGAAGCTTTGCGCCTGGTGGCTTCCAAGGCGGGAATCCCCATCCCCGAGAATTTTTCCTTCGGGGAAAAAGGCGATGCCGATAAAACCGCCGCGGTGGTACAGGCCAATGCCATCGCTCTTCAGGTTTACGTCGAATCGCTGGAAAATTCCCCGGCTTGGGCCTATTTGCAGGAACGGGAGTTGAGCCGCGAAACGGTGAAACATTTCCAAATCGGATACGCCCCCGAAACTCCCGATCTCATTTTGAAACGGGCGCAAGTTAAAAAGATCCCGGTGGCGGCATTCGTCGAGGCCGGCATACTCGGCGAAGCCGCGGGCGGCAGGATTTACGATCGCTTTTCCGGCCGGCTCATTTTCCCGATTTTCAACCTTTCCAGCCGCGTCATCGCCTTCGGCGGACGCATTCTCCCTGGCAAGGAAGGAGCCAAGTACATCAACACCCCTGAATCGCCCCTGTATCAGAAAAGCAAGGTGCTGTATGGCTTCAATTTCGCGCGCGCCGCCATCGATCAAAATTCCGAAGCCGTTCTCGTCGAAGGCTATATGGATCTGGTATCTCTGTGGCAGGCCGGGGTGAAGAACGCCGTGGCCGTTTGCGGTACCGCCTTCACCAAGGAACATGGACAAACGCTCGGCCGATTCGCCCGCAAGGCCTTTTTGTTTTTCGACGGCGACGAGGCGGGCCGCAAGGCGGTGCATCGCAGCCTGGAACCCCTGCTGGCCCAAGGCGTGGAGGCGCGTGTGCCGGTGTTGCCGGAAAGCGAAGACCCCGACAGTTATGTCCGGGCGCATACCCCGGAGGATTTGCAAAATCTTTTCGCGGCCTCCGACGATCTCCACGGTTTTCTTATGCGGGATTTCGGCAAACCCGTGGAGTCGCTAAGCCCCGAGGAGAAGGAAACCTTGCTCCGCGACGCGGCCGAACTGCTGAAACAATCGCCTTCCGCAGTGGTGCGCGACGAGCATACGCAGAATCTGCGCAAGCGCTTGGGTCTTAGGCCTGCGACTGTCGGGGCGGCCACAAGAGCGGCCCCGACAGTCGCATTAATCCAGGACGGCGATCTCGGCCTCTTCGTATCCGGGGCGAATCTCGCCTTGCGCCCCGAGGCCAAGCCCGAATGGCAATTGCTCCAGCTTTTGCTGGCCCAACCCGCCGCGTTGCGCGAACGCGCCGAAGCGTTGGATTTGGCATGGTTTTCCGACGACCGCGTCCGGGATCTTTTCGACCATGCCCTGGCCTTGCTGGCCGAAAAGGGCGAACTGCCGTTGCGCGAGCTTTCGGATCGCGTCGCCGAGCCGCTGCGCGACGCTCTGGCGGCCCTGGAAATCTCCGCGGGCGAGGTGTCGGAACCGAATTTCCGCTTTTGGGGAGATCATGTAGCGGCGTTGGAGTTGAGACATCTCGTACGTGAAAAACACAAAGCGGTGACCCACGAATCTTCAAAAGAGATCCAGAAACGGATCGATGTTTTGCAATCCCTGAAAGGTGAAAACCCATGAACGAACTTGACGGCCAAATCCTCCGGCGCCTGCAAAAGCAGGCCAAGCTCCAGGGCTTCGTGGCCGAAAACCAGATCAAGGCATTGTCAGGGTCCGACGAGGAATTCGTCGTATTGCGGCAATTCTTCGTCGATCAGGGCGTGCAGGTTTCCGAGTTCGCGGTCAAGGTGCGCAAGGCGCCGCCCCGGCCGGACGCCATCAAGAAGATCACCCGCTACAACGATCCGACCTGGGTGTATTTGAACTCCGTGGGCAAGGTCCCTTTGCTCAGCCGGGAGGAGGAAGTTTCCATCGCCAAGCGCATCGAGGAGGTGCAGAAGCGCATCGGGGCCATCATTTTCAGGTCCCAGAACATGGTGGCCGGGGCGCTGGATCTGGGCCGCCAGGTTTTGGAAGAGGACTTGCGCATCGAGGAAATCCTGCAAATCGACAACGACGCCTGGACCGATCCCAAGGTGTACGAGTCCGAGAAGGAGCGAGCTCTGGCCGGCTTCGATCGCCTGCGCAGGAACTACGCGAAACTGGAGGAGGGCGCGGAGCGCTATCGAGCGCGCAAGGGTCGCGAGGAAGGCCCGGAGTTGCAAGCGTTGGCCTCGGAGATGGAAAACCTGGAACTGCGGCTGGTGAACGAATGCGTGAGCCTGCGCTTCAACCACAAGCAAATCGACCGGTTGGCGGGCAAGTACAAGGAGGAACTGACCGATTCCGAGCAGGACAGGGAACGCCTGCGCCGCATCAAGCAATGGGAAGTAGTGCGCGAACGCGCCAAGGAGGAATTGGTCGAGGCCAACGTGCGCCTCGTGGTCAGCATCGCCAAGCGTTACGCCAGCAGGGGCCTGGAACTCATCGATCTCATCCAGGAGGGCAACAGCGGACTTATCCGCGCGGTGGAGAACTTCGATTACACCAAGGGATTCAAATTCAGCACCTACGCCACCTGGTGGATCAAGCAGAGCATCACCCGCGCCATCGCCGACAAGGCTAAGACCGTGCGTGTGCCCGCCAACATGCTCGACATCGTGCGCAAGGTGCTCCGGGTTTGCCGGGAGATCCAGCAAAGCACCGGCAAGGATCCGCTGCCGGAGGAAGTGGCCGAAAAGGTCGGCGTTTCCCTCAAGAAAGTGCAGCTGGCCATGGACGTATCGCAGGATCCCATTTCGCTCGACGATTACGTCTCCAGCGATCAAACCAACACCTACGGCGATTTCATCGAGGACAAAACCACGGAAAAACCCTCGCAAGGCGTGAGCATGCGCATGCTGCGCCGGCAAATCGACAGCGTGCTGGATTCGTTGGACGCTAAGGAGCAGGCCATCGTGCGCATGCGCTTCGGCCTCGACGACGGCATGGTCAAAACCCTCAAGGAAATCGGCGACAAATACCAGATTTCGCGCGAACGCGTGCGGCAAATCGAGTCCAAGGCCCTGACCAAGCTCCAGCATCCCACCCGCGTCAAACAACTGGAAGGCTGGAGCGCGGACATGGACGATGTGTATTTCGGCTGATTTTCCGCCGTCTTTTGGACTTCGCCGCCCCCCGGTATTAAGTTAAGGACATGGCCTCTCCGCAAGCCCGGAATCCCTTGGATTCCCCGGGCCTTCCCGAACTTCCTCCTCCCGTGGTGGTGGATGATCCTGATTTCCAAGCCTCCGGCGAAGAGCCGCTGAAGCCGCCGGAAATCGAGCGCAGCCTGGATCGGGCCAAGGAAAACCTGATCGCCTATGTCCGGGAACGCTATCCGGGATTCGACGAGGCGCCGTTGCGCAAAGCCATCGACTTCACCGTTTTGGCCCATAAAAATCAGTTCCGGCATTCGGGGATGCCCTACGCGGAACACCCTTTCGAAGTCGCCAAGCTTTTGGCCGACCTCAACATGGACACCGTCACCATCGTCGCGGGGCTTCTGCATGACGTGGTGGAGGACACCGGCCATCCCATCGAGGAAGTGCGCAAGGAATTCGGCGAGGAGGTGGCCTTCCTGGTGGAGGCGGTGACCAAGATCTCCGCCATCCAAAGCCAGTCGCGGGCGCAACAGCAGGCCGACACCTTCCGTAAGATGCTGGTCAGCATGGCCAAGGACATCCGCGTCATCATGATCAAGTTCGCGGACCGACTTCACAACATGCGCACCCTGAACTATCACGGTAAGGAGGATCGCCGCCACGCCATCGCGGCCGAGACCTTAGAGGTGTACGCGCCCTTGGCGCATCGCTTCGGCCTGGGCCAGATCCGCTGGGAATACGAGGATCTCGCCTTCAAGCACCTGAATTCCGACGCCTACAAGGGTTTGGTGCGCAAGGTGGTGGAGAAGCGGCAGGAGCGGGAGGATTACATCCGCGGCACCATGGGGCCCGCGAAAGAAGCCCTGGAAAAAGCCGGAATCGAAGCGCGCGTATTCGGCCGGCCCAAGCATCTGTACAGCATTTGGCAGAAGATGCAGACCCGCGGGTGCCAATTCGAGGACATCTACGATCTGCACGCGCTGCGCGTCATCGTGAAATCCGTGGCCGACTGCTACGCGGTGTTGGGCGTGGTGCATTCCCTGTGGACGCCGCTGCAGTCGCGCTTCAAGGACTACATCGCCACCCCCAAGTCGAACATGTATCAAAGCCTGCACACCACGGTGATCGGCCCCGACGGCAAGACGCTGGAGATCCAGATCCGCACCGAGGAGATGGATTTGGTGGCCGAAAAGGGCATCGCGGCGCATTGGGGTTACAAGCAGGGGTTCTCGCCCCAGGACATCGGGCGCGAGAACAAATGGCTGAAGCAACTCCTGGAATGGCAGCAGGACATCACCGACTCCTCGGAGTTCATGGACGATTTCCGGCGCGATCTGGCGCCCGGGGAAATTTTCGTGTTCACGCCCAAAGGCGATCTGCTGCAATTGCCCAAGGGCGCCACGGCCCTGGATTTCGCCTTCGCCTTGCACTCGGGTTTGGGCCTGCGCTGCGTGGGCGCCAAGGTGGATGGCAACGTCGCGCCCCTGTATCGGACCTTGCAAACCGGCGAACGGGTGGAAATCCTGAAATCCGATTCCCAACGTCCCTCCAAGGATTGGCTGTCCGTGGTGGTGACCACCAAGGCCAAGCACGCCATCCGCCGATGGCTGCGCAGCGAGGAGGCGGCCCACAGCGTCCAGCTTGGAAAGGAAATGCTGGATCGGGAATTCCGGCTGGCCCGCGTGCCCGCGGAAAAGCAGGGAGACCTCAAGTCTTTCGCGGACAAGTTCGGCGTGCCGACTTGGGAAACCCTGTGGGAGAAAATCGGCCACGGCGAAATCGCCCTCGGGGCTGTGATCGCGGTGGTCCAGGCAATGGGCCCCGCGCCGCGCAAGCCTTCCATGCTGCGCCGCATGGGGTTCAAACGCCAGCCCAAGGCCGCCGACTCCGGAGTATTGGTTTCGGGCCTGACCAACATGCTGATCCGCTTCGCCACTTGCTGCCAACCCGTCCCGGGAGACCGCATACTCGGCTACGTGACCCGCGGCCGCGGCGTGTCGGTGCATCGCGCCAATTGCCCCGAGGGCCTGGCGCTGATGAAAGACAAGGAGCGCATCGTGCCCGTGCAATGGCGCGCGGAATCCGATCAGATGTTCGACGCCAACCTCGAAATTTTCGCGAAGGACAGGACCGGGCTTTTGGGCGACATCACCGACGTGTTCGCCCAGGCCCATGTCAACGTGGAGCGCGGCACCATCGTCACCGTGCGCGATCGGGTTCGCAACCGTTTCCGCGTGCAGGTGAAGGATCTCAATCAGCTGGAAACCGTCCTGGATCGGCTGCGCCAGGTCCCCAACGTCACGTCGGTGACCCGGCGGCAAACCGGGACATGAGCGACAACCTCTTCCTCCGCAACCGCGGCTTTCTGTGCAAGCTGCGCGCCTCGGCCTATGAAAAAGCCCGCGTGTCCTTCCGCGCGGCGGCGGATCTTTTTCCCGCCCGGGCCGCCCCCGATCGCGATTTGCTGCGCGCGCTCGACACCCTGCTGGCCGAATTGGAAACCGCTTTCGCCTACGCCTCGGACGCCATCCGGGGCCTGAAGCGCGGCCATGTTCCGCGTTATCGCCATGATCCCCGGGGCGTGATGGAGGAGGAAATCGTCCTCTGTCATTTTCTCGAGGAAATGACCACTTTGGCCCGCTTCCTGCGCAAGCGGGTGGAAACGGATCTCAAGATCCGCCTCTATCGCAAGCGCATCCACCGGTTGCAGGCGCAAAGCCCCAAACCTGCGGGGTTCATGCAGGGCATCCTGGATTCGCTGGGGGAATTGACCCAGGAGGAAAACGTCGATCTCAAACGACTTTTCGAATTGATGGAACGCCGCTACCGCGTGGGGGATCGCTTGATGGAAGTTTTGCGGGACAAGGGGGAGAAGGTTGCGCAACCTTCCTCCGCCAACCTCACCCCCCAGCCCCCTCTCCATTCTTAAAGGAATGGAGAGGGGGAGTATCAGGGGTAACTTCTCCGTTTCGATACCATGCGTTGTACGGGAAGAAGAAGTGCCCTGGAATGGCCCCCCTCTCCGCGCTTTTAAGCGGGGAGAGGGGTTGGGGGTGAGGTGGCTTGTAATCCCATCCTCCCCTTAATATCTTTCCGGCTCCTTTTTCGGCGCATTTGGCCGCAAGCAACGGCCTCGCCCGCTTCGTTTTCACCTTTTTCCCCCCGGGTTTTGCCCTATGAGACCGTTGGACAACCTTCGCAACATCGGCATCAGCGCCCATATCGATTCTGGCAAAACCACGCTCACCGAGCGCATCCTGTTTTACACGGGCATCATCCATCAGATCCACGAGGTGAAGGGCAAGGACGGCGTGGGCGCCACTATGGATTTCATGGACTTGGAGCGCGAGCGCGGCATCACCATCCAATCGGCCTGCACCCGGGTGCAGTGGAAGAAGGCGCCCTCCTATCTGAAACCGGAGGAAGCCAGGCACACCGACATCAACATCATCGACACTCCGGGGCACGTGGATTTCACCATCGAGGTGGAGCGTTCGCTCCGGGTGCTGGACGGCGCCATCCTCGTGTTGTGCGGGGTTTCCGGGGTGCAGTCGCAGTCCATCACCGTAGATAGGCAGATGCGGCGTTACAACGTGCCGCGTCTGGCCTTCATCAACAAGCTCGATCGCGCGGGTGCCAATCCCTACCGGGTCACCGATCAGCTGCGCGACAAGCTCAGCCACAACGCGGTGATGGTGCAGATTCCCATCGGCTTGGAGGACAAGCATCAGGGCTTGGTGGATTTGTTGACCATGAAGGCCTATCGCTTCGAGGGGGTTAGCGGCGAAACCATCGTCGCGATCCCCATTCCCGATGATCTCCAGGCCACGGCCAAGGAACGCCGCGCCTTGCTGCTCGACAACCTGTCCAATTTCTCCGACGCGCTCACCGAACTCATCCTAGAGGAGAAGGAAGTTCCCTTAGACCTGTTGAGGAAGACGATCCGCGAGGCCACCGTGGCCATGAAGCTGACACCCGTGTTCATGGGCTCGGCCTTCAAGAACAAGGGAGTGCAGCTCCTGCTCGACGGCGTGGCCGATTTCCTCCCCAGTCCGTACGACGTGGACAATTTCGCCCTGGACATCTCCACCAAGGACGAGGAAAAGATCAAGATGGAGTCCGACGCCTCCAAGCCCTTCGTGGGCTACGCCTTCAAGCTGGAGGAAGGCCGTTTCGGACAGCTTACTTATATCCGGGTCTATCAGGGCAAGGTGGAAAAGGGCAAGCCCATCTACAACATGACCACCAAGAAGAAACACAACGTGGGCCGCCTGGTGCGCATGCACGCCGGTGAGATGGGAGACATCACGGTCGCCGAGGCGGGCGACATCGTGGCCCTGTTCGGGATCGACTGCGCCACCGGCACCACTTTCACCGACGGCGAGCTGGAGGTGAACATGACCTCCATGCACGTTCCCAGCCCGGTGATCGATCTGGTGATCGAGGCCAAGAACCGCGACCACCTCGCCAACCTTTCCAAGGCGTTGAACCGCTTCACCCGGGAGGATCCCACCTTCCGCGTGAAACTGGACGATGAAAGCGGGCAAACCATCGTTTCCGGCATGGGCGAATTGCATCTCGAAGTGTACATCGAACGCATGCGCCGCGAATACGGCGTGGACCTCACGACGGGCCGGCCCCAGGTGGCCTACCGGGAAACCATCACCCAACGATCCGAATTCAACTACACCCATAAGAAGCAAACCGGCGGTTCCGGCCAGTATGGCCGCGTGGAAGGGTACATCGAGCCCGTTCCCGAGGTGGAGGGCAAGGATTATGAATTCGTGGACGACATCGTGGGCGGTTCCATTCCCCGCGAATTCATCCCCTCCTGCGACAAGGGTTTTCAGTCCTGCCTATCCAATGGATCCGTGATCGGCTTTCCCATCATCCGCGTGCGCGCCGTCATCAACGACGGCAATACCCATCCCGTGGACTCCAGCGACATCGCCTTTCAACTCGCGGCCCGCGGCGGCTTCCGCGAGGCTTACGGGCGGGCCAAGCCCGTCATCCTGGAGCCCATCATGAAGCTCGAGGTTTCGGTGCCCACCGAATTCCAGGGCGTAGTGATGGGCCAAATCAACCAGAAGCGCGGCATGATCACCGGCAGCACCGAGGAGCTGAACTTCACCATCATCCAGGCCGACGTGCCCCTGGCCGAGATGTTCGGCTACGCCACCGACCTGCGCTCGCTTACCCAGGGCAAGGCGGAATTCACCATGGAATTCCAGCGCTATTCCCCGGTGCCCAAGATGGTGGGCGAGGAATTGATCAAGAAATACGCCTCGAACGCCAGCAAACGCATCGAATAATCACCGCCCGCCCCGCAGCCAGTCGTTGATGTCCTTGCCCGCGGGGATGGCCAGCCGATGCGTCTCCACGCCTTCTGCGGACAGCAGGGCTATGGTTTTCGTAGCCCCGGCCTCGCCGGCCGCGTCGGCGTCGAAAGCGACGTAAACCGATTTCTTCCGAAACATCGCGGTCCAAGCGGGCTTGAAATTCGCGGCGCCCGGAATTCCGACCGCGGGAAAACCCGCTTCCAGCAAGGTAAGCGTGTCGATAACCCCTTCGCAAAGATAAAGGTGGCCGGGTTCGCCGTCCAGCAGACGGGCATTGTAGGGGCAGGGAATGGGTCCGGCCAGGGACAACTCCTTGGGTTTGATTTCCGGGTCGATCGCCCTGGCCTGCAAATAAACCGCTTCGCCTTGCGCATCGAAATAGGGGAGGATCAGGGGATGGCGGTAGAAGCGCAAATGTCCCTCGGCGTTGAATAATCCGCTATCGCGCAATTGCGCGGGCAGAAATCGTGTGGATAGAAGATCGCTGACCGCTCCGTAATCCCCGACCGTCCGCAGCCGCTGGGTGGCCCAGGTTTTTTGGAAGATGCGTCGCTTGCGCAGCCAGGACGCGGCCTTGCCCCGTACTTCCACGCATAGGGACAGGAAGGATTCAAGGCATTGTCGTCTTCGTTGATCGGACTCCATATCCCATGCAGCGGATCGATTCGGATCGTTGATCGAGGTCTGAGCTGCGGGGGCCGTCAGGCCCGGCATTTCCCGGAAAAGTTCGGTTTGGGCCGGAGCGGCGGGTTGCGCCCCATGATGATGCGGAACGGACCCATGCCCGGTTCTCCCGCCGCCACGGTTAAGAAAATCCACGGCTTCGGAAAAACCCAACCCCTTCACGGCGCGGATGAGGTCGATGACGTCGCCTTTCACGTTGTCGCATACCCAGCATTTGAAGAAGCCGCGCTCGGGCCACAGCGTCACCGAAGGCGTGCGATCGCCATGGGAGTGTCCTTCCGGATGCGGGCAGCGGAAACGGTTGTGCTGTACTTCCAATCCCAAATCCCGGGCCACGGAAAGGATGGGATGACGGGATTTGAGGGCTTCGAGTTCGGGTTTGTCCACGACCATAAGTTATAAGGGTGGGGCAGAGGGTAGGGTTCCTAGGTATCTTTGCCCCGATGTCTTTAAAAATCCTCGAACAAGCGCACTTGGCCCCGTACCTCTCCTTCCAAGTTGGCGGCCCGGCCCTATATTTCTGCGCCCCGAGGGAGGCGGAACAGTTTTCCGAAGCATTGGACTTCGCGCGCACGCGCGCCTTGCCGGTATTTGTCTTGGGCAAGGGAACCAACCTCGTTTTTTCCGACGTCGGTTATCCCGGGTTGGTGATTTACACCGGGGATTTCAACCGCATCGAATGGGACGGGCCCAAGGTGAGCGCGGAATGCGGGGCCGTGTTGATGGACGTAGTGACCCAAAGCGCGGAACAGGGGTTATCAGGAGCGCAGAACCTGGCCGGAATTCCCGGCACAGTAGGCGGGGGAACCTATATCAACGCCGGGGCTTTCGATCAGGAATTGAAGGACACGGTCACCGAGGTGCTTTCGGTGTCCCCCGAAGGAAAAACGATTCGGCGCGGCAATTCGGAATGCGGCTTCGCCTATCGTCGCTCGTTTTTTTGCGGGGCGGGAGAGATCATCCTTCGCACCTGCATGGAATTGCGCCGGGGCGGCGATCCGAATGCGTTGCGCGCGGAAATGGCGGCCACCTTAGCCCGGCGCGCCGAGAAGCAGCCTTTGCACCTCCCCAATGCCGGCAGCATGTTCAAACGTCCGCCCGGCAAATACGCGGGCGCCTTGATCGAGGCCGCCGGTCTCAAGGGGTTTCGCATGGGCGGGGCGGGCATTTCCGAGAAGCACGCCAATTTCACCGTGAACCTGGGCGGAGCCAAGGCCCAGGACATCTGGGATCTCACCTGCGAAGTGATTCGTCGCGTCCGCGATCATAGCGGTGTTACCTTGGAACGGGAAGTAATTTTCGTCGGCGATTTTTTACCCTGGCCGCGGGGGTGAGGTGATTTCCCAAAACCCTTCATCCTCAGCAGTAATCGGATCTTTCCGCCGATCCAATTTTGTCATCACCCAATTCCCCTGTTTACTCGCGCATTGCATTACCAGCGACTTGAATGGAGGCGATTCGATATTCCCTCCCCAATGAAAACGGCGGCCTTCCCATTCTGTTTCCGGCACTCCGGCGGCGCGCAAATGCTTTTCCACCAGCGCGACCATGTCGGCGGGTTGGAAGTGAACGCATTTGCCCGGTTCGGGGGAATTTTCCATGAGGGGGAAAGCTACTTTCCCGGGTCAGCATGAAAATCGTCGCCATGAAATCCCTGAAGCATCCGGAAGTCGAGGCTTTGCGATCCCGAGAGCCGAGCCATTCTCCCGCGGTTCAGAAAACCGTAAGTGCCATTCTTCGCCGCATTCAAAAGGAAGGCCATGCCGCTGCCTTGGACCTGGCCCGTCGCTTCGACGGATTGCGGGGGGATTTGCGGGTTTCCGAAGCGGAGCTTCGACGACAGGCTGCGAAAACTCCTCCCTCGGTGCGCGCGGCCATCCGCAAGGCCATTGCCAACGTGAGAAAATTCCATGTTCGACAACGGGAAACTTCCTGGAATTTCCGGGGGCGCCACAGAGAAACCTTGGGGCAAATCATCCGCCCCTTGGATCGCGTTGGTATTTACGTTCCCGGCGGCGCCGGAATTTACCCGTCCACGGTGATCATGAACGCCGTTCCGGCCCAGGTGGCCGGCGTTCCGGAAATCGCCATGGTGACGCCTTGCCCGAAGGGTTTGCCTCCGGCGGTGGCCTGCGCGGCTTCCGAATTGGGCATCACCGAGATCTATAAGATCGGCGGGGCGCAGGCGGTGGGCTTGTTGGCTTTCGGAACGGAAAAAATCCGCCGGGTGGATAAAATCGTCGGCCCCGGAAACGTCTACGCCGCCCTGGCAAAAAAGGAAGTGTTCGGATCCGTCGACATCGACATGATCGCGGGCCCTTCCGAATTGCTGATCTTGTTTGATGATAGCGTGGACCCGGATTGGGTGGCCGCCGATCTGTTGTCCCAGGCCGAGCATGGTTCGGGATATGAAGCCGTCATCGGGGTTACGACTTCAAGCCGTGCCGCGGAACGGGTTTCCGCCTGCGTGGCGGCTCAGGTCGAGGCTTCGCCCAAGCGAAAACTTTTATCCCGAGTTTTGCAACGCCATGGCCGGATTTTTACGGTGCCCGATTGGAAATTCGGTTGTGATCTCGCCAATCTTCTCGCTCCCGAGCATGTCGAAATCATGACCCGCTCGCCGCGTAAACTGTTGCCGTCGATCCGCAACGCCGGGGCCGTTTTCCTCGGCCCGTATTCTTCGGAGCCCGTAGGCGATTATTTTGCCGGCCCCAATCACGTTTTGCCCACCAATGGGTCGGCCCGTTTTTTTTCGCCCCTGGGCGTTTACGACTTCTATAAACGGATGAGCTTGATCGAGTACACGCCCAAAGCTTTGCGGCGGAACGGAAAGCTTATCGCCGCCTTGGCCGACGCGGAGGGCTTTCACCACCACGCCCAGGCCGTGCGCAAGCGCCTCTAGATTTTGGGCTTGACGAAATAAAGGCCCGCAGCCACGGGGCGCGAACCCGGAACGGCTTTTCCGTCGAGGGAAAAAATCCGCTCGGATCCGTTCATCCTTGCAGGGAACAACATCGGGACCATGCGCACGCCCCGATCAATTCGGTGGCGTGATTCCCCGGCAAAAATTCCGACCGGGCTGGAAAGCGCCCGGTAAATCACATGGGCCAGCGTATCGTGCCCCAGCTCCCGGGGATGCACACCGTCCGGCACCCAGGCCGGAGTTGCGTTATACGTATAAGGCTGGCCCATCAGCATCGGGGTGTACAGGTCGATGGTGGGAAGCCCTTTTTGGGTGGCCACCTGCTGGATGGCGGGAATCACGGAGTCCCGGATGGTGAAGCCGTTGATGCCGTTTCCCGCGATGCCATTGTCAAAACCCCATCCCATAACAATAAACGTAACGGATGAATTATTGATGGCGTACCAAGCCGGCATGGGTTTGAGCATCCAGATTTGCGGCTTCGGGGCGATGTTGTTGGAGAACGTGTCGATCATGGCGCCGTAATCCGTCTTGAATCGCGTCCCAATCCATTGCGTGGCGCGGGCATCGTTGGTGCCGAGGGCGATGGTGATGATATTCGGCTTGAAACGGAATACGTCGGCGAATTGAGTCGTGGTCCAATACGGCGAACGTCCCGCTTTTTGCATGTAGGCTCCGGAGAGCCCCTCGTTCTTGACGTAATAAGCCCGGCCGAGCAGCATGTTCAGCAGAATGGGATATGCGGTGGATAAGGGTGCGGCCAAGGTGGAGCCGGCCGTGATGCTGTTGCCCACGCAGGCCACGCGCGTGACCTGGGAGAGGAAGGACCGGAAAATGACTGCGGCCAGGGAATCGGCTCCCAAGGCCGTGAAGTGGACGCCGTCCGAGAAATATGCCGGATGGGTGCGCAACGGCGTGTTGACGTCGATGAGGTTCAATCCCTTGGCCGTGGCCACCTGCCGGATACGGGGAATCACCCCGTTGGTCATGATCGAATCGTTGATGCCGTAGGTATTCGCGAAAATGGGGGGCGGCAGGAACAGCCATACCTGGGGCATAGGAGTGATGCTGTTTTGCAGCGTGTCCACCAAAGCCGTCAAATCCCGGACGAAATTGGCGTTGTACTGCCAGTTGATGGGCTTGGTGTCGTTGGTGCCCAACTCGATGGAAATAATGTCGGGCCTGAAGGCGAAAACTTGGGTCAACCGGCCTTGCGTCCAATAGGGCACATCGCCTTGCTTGAGAACGGTGGTACTGGAAACTCCGGCGTTCAGCAATGTATCCTGCGGGCCGATCAAGGCGGCCAGGCGGTTCGCCCCGCTCACATAGGTCAGGTTGGCCAGGGGATAACCGGCCGTGATGCTGTTGCCGACGCAGGCCCATTTGATGCGGGTGGGAACCTGGGCGACGGCAACC
>JBGPFT010000018.1:0-15362 GCA_041483475.1 Fibrobacteria bacterium
CGCGGTCAGGCGGCAGATTTTGGCCCGAGGAGTCTACGAAGCCGGCGCCGACCACCGCGGTATTGCTCGGCACATAGACTGTCAGGTAGCCGCCCATGCCCCGGCTGGACGCGATTCGCGCCGTAGTAAGGCCGATTCGAAAGGTTAAAACATCACCGACGGCGTAGCGGATGGAACTTGAGGCGCCGCCGACCGAAGTACCGGAGGTCGGGTGAATCAGGGCAACCGTCGCGGGTGTCGGACGTACGAATTGCAGGAAGGGAAAGACCAACTCGGCCCTTGCGGGGACCGCACCAGCGGCCAACAAGGCTATAACTGATAGGAATTTTGATTTCTGCACTAATCGAAATATAACCCCGACATTTATCTGGCCTGGGGCAAGGTGGGCGTGACGGTTTGGACGCACAAGATCAACGGGTTGACGGAAAGCTACTTCGTGCTGGCGGCGAAGATTACGGAAAGTTTCCGGGCGTAAAAAAGTCGGCGAAGTCGTTCACCGATGTCACCGTGGGCAGGATGGGCAACTGCAGGATGCGTTCCACGGATTTGATGATGGAACTGTGGGTGTAAGCCAGCGTGCTGGTGTATCCCGCCTTCACGTTCGGGCCGACGACGTAAAAAGCCATGAGGCTGGTGCTGACGCCCTCGTCCCAGGTGATGAAAATCACTCCTTCATTCGCGTTGACGAAGGCGATGAGGGGCGGCAGGTTCGCCCGGAGCCAATCGTCGCCGGAGCGGATGGTGTTGCTGTTCGGGCAGCCGGTTTGTCCATGCATGTCATTGCACTGGTTGGGAGTGATGAAGTTGTAGCTCGAAATGGGGCCGGCGACAACCGCCGCAAGCGTCGTGAGCGCCTTGTGGTGGGCGGTGCAATAGACGTTGGTTCTGGAAGGCGGGTTGCCGGACACGTCTTGGAAGAAAACGAAAGGATCGTGCTTGGGCGCGTAGAATCCGGAAGTCACGATGGGACAGGTTCCGGTGGTGGCGTTCAGGCCCTCCTGATACGACATCCACGTGGCTCCGTTGGTCGCATTCCGGATCTGGGTGGCCAGATGCGCCGTGCTGTTGGTGCTGACCGTGGCCGAGGGGTCGTTGTCGTTCGAAAAGGTGTAGTCGGCGAAGACGTTCGTGCCCGCTTCCATCCACACGTAATGCGGCTCACTGACGATAGCCAAGGGCAGTTGATCCGCAAAAGCTGTGGCCCGCCCGTATTTTGGGGCGATCGAGTCGTTGAGATAGGGCGCGCTCGCCCTGTTTCCGTATATCTGCGAAGCGTCCGTATTCTCCATCGCCACGACGAAAACGCATTTAATCTTGGCGAGGGGCTGCATATACACCAACAATCCCGATTGACTGCCCGAAACCACCCGGGTCGTGGTGAAATAACCCACTTTGACGAAAGTCAAAGTGTCTATGGCGGCGATCTTGCGAAGCGCCCCGGGCACGCCGGGGTTTGTGCCGATATTCTGGATTTTTTTCGTCGAGGTACGCCCCTCCGCACTCACGGTGGCGGCGTAAAAACCATGCGGAAGCCCTGAGGGGGAATATTTCGAACCTTCGCAGCGGTCGGAAGAAGTTTGCGCGACCAGCGCGCCCGTTGCATTCCTGATCTGAATCGATACGATCCCGGAATATCCGGCCCAGGAAAAATAACCCCCCGCGGAATTCCAGCGCAAATCGAGTTTTTCCGGAAGGCCGGGAAACCGGACGGAGATAGCCACGCCGGTGTTCAAAGTGAAGGAGCCGTCCGCAATGGTGAAGGTGAAATGCGCCGTGTCCGAACTGACCCTGACCTGATTGAGCGGCGTACTGTCGGCGGCGGAATAAACGAAACCCGAAATGATGTCGGCCCCGGCATCAATCCCAAAAAGCAAGGCCGTGACAATCGAAAAAAATACCGCCCTGTTCATGGCCATCCCCCTCGCTTTAGAACTTACTTCCATCGGCCGCATAGATCCCGTATCGATACCTGAATCCGGGTCTCCCGAGCGTGTTCCCCCCCGAAAAAGAGGAGAGCCGACGCATCCGGCTCGGAGGGGCCAGGGAAACGATGGGTGTAGCCAGAAGGTTGAGCAACGCCACTCCTCCCGCTGCGCCTTGCGATTCGATGCCCGAACCGGGGGCGGCTGCGGCCCAATTGTAGCCCATGATGTCGTCCGAGGTACGGCGGTTGTTCCAGGCATAGTTGCCGTTGGTTTCCATCCAGGTCATGGTGGTTTGATGGCCCGGGACCCGGGCCAGCACGATGACGTAGCGAATGCAGATTTGGTTGAAGGTGGCGGCGTCGCCCTGGGAAGTGTTCCGCAGCACGCCGTTGGCGTCGCACATATTGGCGCGCGTCCAGGTGGCGCAAACCTCGGCGTCGGCGAGGTGGCCGAGGGCGAGCGCCGCGCCGATGAAGGTTCCCTGGTTGTAGGTGGTGGAGAACGTCTGGGTGCCGCTATTGTTGATGGCGTCGTACACCTTTCCGTTCGTTGCGGTCAAGGTGCGCTTCTGCCAGGCGTAAAGGGTATCCGCCTTGACGCGGTAGGTATTGTCGCCCAGGATGCGCGCCAGGTTGGCGGCGGCGATAATGGCCGGTTGCACGATGCAGCTGTTCTTGGTGAGATGTTGGGTGTTCTGCCACCAAATGCCGCCGCCGAACACGTTGTCGGTTTGGGTCGACCAAATCCAGTCGAAATGGAGCTTGGCTTGATCGCGGTAGCGGACGTTTCCGGTCAGATCGTAGGCGCGGGTGCAGGCCAACACCCACCACATGATGTCGTCGTTGTAGGCGTTGGTGGTCCAGTTCGTTCCCGAGTTTTGGACAAAGCCGTCGTAGAGATCGCCGATTTGCTGGAGACTGGCCGGGGTGCGGGTGCGAACGTATACGTCCATCACCATTTCCCAGGCTTCCGCGGTCATCCAGAAATCCAGGCGGCCCGTGCGGTTGTCCAACTTGTAGATGTACTTTCCGGCCGCGTTCCAATAAACCGTATTGAAGGCGGCGATGGACCGATCCGCCATAGCCGTGGTAATGGGCTGCGCTGAAATCGCGGAGGCGGCGAGGATCGACCCGAGGGCGATAACCCTCCCGAAAAGCGGCATTGGCGGAAAAGGGGTTTTCACCATGATGGAATAAATTGTATTGCGGAAATAGAGAAAAAAGTTGTGAAAAATCCGCGATCAACAGTTTTTAGCCGATTCCCCGGTTTTGGCCAAAAAAGGGACGCTTAAAACCAACTTTTAGACTATTTCCACCGGCTTCCCGGTTTTCGCCGAGGCGTAAATCCCGTCGATAATCTTCATCAGCTTCACCGCTTCGTCCGGCGTGTTCAGCGGGGCTTCCTTGCCTTCCACGGCCAGGACGAAATTCTTGGCGGCGCGGGTGCGGCCCATGGCCTCATCCGGTTCGACGATGATGGCGCGGTTCACCGAATGGCCGTTTTCCTGGGTGTACAACTCGCATTCATCGATGCTGGTCGAATCGATGCCGTCGGTGCCGAAAAGTCGCCGCACCATTCCACCGGCTTTCTGCCCCTGGAACACCACCGACACTTCCTCGCGCTTGTTCATCTCGGCCCAGGAGTTGCGCAAGGAAAGAACCTGGCCGGTCTTGAAGGTGACGAAGCCGTGGGCTGCCGCTTCCACGTCGGTTACGCCTTCTTTAACGTCGGGGATGCCCCAAGGCCCTTTGAACTCCTTGTTGTCGATCAAGTCGTTGAAGGTCTGGGCGAGCACGTACCGTGGTTCCGGATATTGCATGAAGAAAAGAGCGAGGTCGATCATGTGCAGAAGATCGATCACCGGCCCGCCCCCAGAGAGCTTTTTGTTGGTGAACCAGCCGCCGAAACCCGGGATTCCGGTGCGCCGAAACCAGCATGCCTGCGCCGAATTGATTCGGCCCACGGCGCCCGCCTTGATGTACTCCATCATCGCATACGACTCGGGACGGGCGCGGTTGTTGAAATTGAACATGAGCGTCTTGCCTTTTTCCTTGGCCGCCTTCGCCATTTCCGCCACGTCCGCGGCGTTCAGCGCCGGCGGTTTTTCGCAGAACACGTGCTTGCCCTGCGCCAGCGCTTCCAGCACCAGCGGATGGTGAAAGGCGTTGGGAGTGATGATCGACACCGCGTCCAGGTCTTTCAGCGCGCCGTACATCTCCTTCGCGCTGCCAAAGGTTTTCTCGACGCGGTATTTCTCCGATGCCCGCTTGGCGGCATCGAGGCTCATGTCCGCGACGGCCACCACCTCGGCGCCCGCGCTTCTGAACCCGGGTATGTGATAGGAAGCCATGCCTCCGGCGCCTATGATTCCAATCTTCAATGCCATTGATATCTCCTTTGCGCCCCCGTCCTTTGTTTACACCCACATTTTGGTCCACTTGCTGTTCGACTTATTGCTCGCGAGCAGCGCGTCGATGAACGCAACGCCGACGATGCCGTCATCCACCGAGGGGTGATCGCAGGAAGGGATCTTTTTCCCCGCGGTCACGGCCCGTATCCCTTTGAACGCCTCGCGGTAAATGTTGGCGAATGCCTCGATATAACCGTCGGGATGCCCCCAGATCAATCTGGCGGCGGCTTGCGCCTCCGGGCAAAGATTGTTATTGCCTTTGGAGTAGCGGGTTTGGGTGCCGGCGGGATCCTTGACGATCAGGTAATTCGGATCCTCCTGCCGCCATTCCAGCCCGAGCTTGATGCCGTATACGCGGATGCTCAGCGGATTTTCCTCCCCCGCCGAGATCTGGGAGGCGTAGAGAATTCCCTTGGCGCCGCCCTTGTAGCGCACCAATACGTTGCCGTCATCCTCAAGGCGGTTGCCCTTGACGAAGGCGGTGAGTTCGGCGCAGACCTCGTCGATTTCCAGGCCGGTGATGTAACGCACCAGATTTTCCGCATGCGTGCCCAGATCGCCCATGCAGCAGGAACCGCCGGCGATTTTAGGATCCATGCGCCACATGCCGATGGAATTCCCGGCATGGGTGATCAGGCCGCTCATCCAGCCTTGCGGATACTCGACCACCACCTTGTTGATTTTTCCCAGCGCGCCGCTTGCCACCATATGGCGCGCCTGCTTGACCATGGGGTAGCCGGTGTAGTTGTGCGTGAGCGCGAAGACTTTTCCGGACTTACGCACGATCTTCTGCAACGCTTTGGCGTCGGCCAAAGTCGTGGTCATCGGTTTGTCGCAAATCACGCTGATGCCGGCTTCCAGAAATAGTTTGGACACCGGGAAGTGGCCGCTATTGGGAACGACGATCGAGACGAAGTCGATGCGCTTGTCCGCCGGAAGCTTGGCCTCTTTTTTCGCCATTTCCTCGTAAGTCGGGTAGACGCGCGCGGGATCCAGTCCCAATTCCTCGCCAGACTTCCGGGATTTTTCCGCATCGCGCGAAAAAGCGCCCGCGACGAATTCCGCCTCACCGTCGAGCGTGGCGGCCATGCGATGCACCGGGCCGATGAACGCGCCGCTTCCGCCGCCTACCATGCCGCCCCTGAGTTTTCGTTGTGCCATGGTTAGCTCCGGTAGGCTTGACGCCCGTAGCCCTGAATGGGAATGCCTTGCGATGCCAACACTTCATGTTGCAAGGCGTACATGGCCGCCGCCGCCTCGTCGATAGCCTTGGTGAAAGCCAGCGAGCCTTTGAGGATGGGTGCCAGCTTGGCTTTGTCCTGGATGCGGGCCTTGGGATATTCGTGCTCCACCACCAGATAGGTTTTGGCCGGATCGATGGCGAGCAGTTCGCGCGCGGCCAATTGGTGATCGAGCCAGTCCACGGATCGATTCTGCAAATACGCCAGCGGATCGTGCCGCGCCGTGCCGGGCAATTCATGTTCCGCCAGCACCACCTGTTTTTTCCAGGCATTGCCCTGGTCAGCCGGATTCGGGGACGGCTTGCCGTTGATCCAATCGCCGCGCTGCATGGTTTGTCCGCCGTAACCCCAAGCCGATACTCCTTTGGAGTCGGTGACCTGGCCTTTCACATGGAAACCGGCGATGAGGAAGTTGTAGCCCTCGTCTTTCAAGTATTGGAAAAGGGAACGCGTGTCCTGGCCCATGAGAATGGCATGCGACGGGTCGTAATGGATGCGGAATTGATCGCCCACTCCGTGCCTCGCGCAGATTTTGTGGAGCGCGATCCAGGGACCGGGAGCATAGGCGATGTTGTTATGCCATTTGTCGGTGATGTTCCAGCCCGGCATCGGGCATTGTTCCACCCGGTAGGTGAGGCCGCGGCTTTTCGCCTCCTTCAGCAAGGGAATGAAAACCTCCTCGAACATGACGAGGTTTTCGTCCATGTCGATTTCGTAATTCCGCCCCACGAAACCGCATACCGCGTCGGTGCCGAGCAGAACGGCGGCGTCGAAAACCCGCAGCATGAAATCCATTTTCTTCTTGCGGATGTCGGCGTCGGGATGGAGCATGTTGTCGAAATACGCCACGTCGGAAAGCCCCACTCCGGTTTGCTTCATGGCGGCATGCACCCGCGCTGCGCGCTGCTTGTCGAAGGGCTTGCGCAAGTCAAGGGTGTTGGCCACGGGGTCAAGCAGGGCCTCGGCGGGCACGTCGCTTTCGCTGGGGTGCAAGGCGGAGGAAAGCTGGATGTTCGGGGAGCCGACGTCCTGGGAGAATTGCAGCCATTCCTCGACGGCCAGATCCGGATCGGGATCGCGCTTCGCGCGCGGCGTCAACTCTTGCAGCGCCGCAGTGAGGACGCTGAGTTTCATGGGCTTGGGTTCGAACGGCTTGGCCGCCATGGCATCTCTCCTTTTCGGGTCGGGACCAGCATATATACTTTCCCGGGCCGAGCCCAGCCAAGGGTTGGGGAAACTCCTCGCCTGAAACCCGCGGAAATCGTACCTGGGAAACCGTGAAATTGTGTTTTAAAGCTAAGGGCGCGGCAATATGTACAAGACCGGGACGCTGTCAACCTGATGAGGGGACGGTTATTCTTTCCCTTCCACGTCGGTAAACACGGCGTCTTCCACGTCGCTGTCCGTTTCTCCCGTGGATTTTCCCAAGGACTCCGCCGGCTGCCCGTTGAACAGGAAATCCCCGTCGCGGAAATCCACGGCCAGGTGCTGCCCCGCCTTGAGCTTTCCGGCGATGATGGCCCGGCTAAGCGGATTTTCGAGACGCGCCTGGAGAAAACGGTTGATGGGCCGCGCCCCGAATTGCGGATCATGGCTGAGTTCGGCGATGGCCCTCGCCGCCTTGGGAGTGATCTCCGAGCCGATGCCGCGCTCGCGCAGGCGCTTCTGCAAATCGCCGAAGCGCAGCTTGGCCACCTCCACGAGTTCTCCCAAGCTCAAGGGCTGGAAGGCGATGATCTCGTCGATGCGGTTGACGAACTCGATGCGGAAAAATTTCCGGATTTCCGGCATCAATTCCTCGGCGGTGAGGGCCCGCTTCGCGCCCGCGAACAACTGGGAACCGATGTTGGAGGTCATGACGATGATGGCGTTTTTGAAATTCACCGTGCGGCCCTGGCTGTCGGAAAGCCTTCCGTCGTCCAAGACCTGAAGCAAAGCGTTGAAGACGTCGGGGTGAGCCTTCTCCACCTCGTCGAATAGGATTACCGAATAGGGATGCCGTCGCACCGCCTCGGTGAGTTGTCCGCCTTCCTCGTAACCGACGTATCCCGGCGGGGCCCCGATCAATTTGCTCACCGAATGCTTTTCCATGTATTCGCTCATATCGAGCCGGATCACGCGTTCCTCGGTGTCGAATAAAAGTTCCGCCACCGCCTTGGTCAGCTCCGTTTTCCCCACGCCCGTGGGGCCCAGAAACAGGAAGGACCCGATGGGGCGGTTTTCGCGCGCCAGGCCCGAGCGGTTGCGCAAAATCGCGTCGCTCACGGCGCGGATGGCGGCCTTTTGGCCGATCACGCGTTTTCCCAAATGCTCCGGTAAATTCAGGAGCTTGTCTTTTTCGGCTTCCTGCAAACGCGTCACGGGAATTCCGGTCCAGCGCGAAACCACTTCGGCGATTTCATCTTCCGTCACTTCCTCATGCAACTCCAGCGTGCCGACCCGGCTTTGCGCCGCTCGCGCCTCCGAGTCCCGCAATCGCTTTTCGGCGTCCCTCAAGGTTTTGTACTTCAGTTCCGCCGCCTTGGTGAGATCATAGGCGGCTTCCGCCTGCTCGATTTTCCGGCGCACTCCATCCACTTCGGCTCGGCATTTGCGCACTTCCTGAAGGAAACGGGACCGTTCCTCCCATTGTTTTTTCATCGTCCCGGTTTGGGCTTCCAGGTCCACGATTTCTTTTTGCAGAACTTTGAGGCGTTCGCGGCTTTTCTCATCCTTCTCGGATTTCAGCGCCTTCTCTTCGATTTGATATTGCAGCAGCTTGCGCGCCAGCGAATCCAACTCCTCGGGCATGGTGTCGAGCTGGGTTTTTACCATGGCGGCGGCCTCGTCCATGAGATCGATGGCCTTGTCGGGCAGAAAACGGTCGGCGATATAACGCGACGAAAGCTTCACCGCCGCCACGATGGCCCCGTCCTGGATGCGCACGCCGTGATGTTGATCGAAGCGTTCCTTGATCCCGCGCAATATGGAAATGCTTTCCTCCTGGGAAGGCTCCCCTACCAGTACCGGCTGAAAACGCCGCTCCAAAGCCGCGTCTTTTTCGAGATGTTGCTTGTATTCATTCAAGGTGGTGGCCCCGATGCAATGCAGTTCCCCCCGGGCGAGTTTGGGCTTGAGCAGGTTGCCCGCGTCCATGGCGCCGTCTGCCTTGCCTGCGCCCACGATGGTGTGCAGCTCGTCGATGAAAAGCAGGGTGTTCCCCTGATCGTTTTCCAACTCCTTCAACACGGCCTTGAGGCGCTCCTCGAATTCGCCCCGGAACTTGGCTCCGGCGATCAGCGCGCCGAGATCGAGGCTGTAAATCTTTTTCCCCTTCAGCGATTCGGGGACGTCGCCACTGACGATGCGCTGGGCCAACCCCTCTACGATGGCGGTTTTGCCCACGCCCGGTTCGCCGACCAGCACGGGATTGTTCTTGGTCTTGCGCGAGAGAATGCGCACGACGCGGCGAATTTCCTCCTCGCGTCCGATCACCGGATCGAGCTTGCCCTCGCGCGCCATGGCCACGAGCTCCCGGCCGTATTTTTGCAGCACGTTTTCCTGTTCATTCTCCGGATTCGTTTGGTTCATGCTCACAAGGAGAGCAAAGCCAATGCCGGAAGCCCGGTTGCAATTAACGCCTCATTTCGGGACGGAATCGCGCCGTATTCCGGAAAACGGTTTTCCCACGTCTTAACTTGGAACGGAACTTGAAACTTCGCGCAAAGCTTTGGCCAAATCGGCAAGACGTTCACCCTGGCTTTTCCAGCACATTCATCAGAAAATTCAAATCCTCCTCCGCCTCGTCGAATAGGGAGTCGACGTTCTCGCCCGAAGCGCCCATGCCTCGGGTCGTTTCCAGGGTCCAGGAACCTTGAAAGCCGACCCGGCGCAGCATCGCGCCAGCTTGCCGCAAGCTGCTTCCGCGTCGCGCAAGGCGCCGAACTTTCCCCCGGATTCCACGCGAACGCCGAGGTTTACGACGGATCCCCCGCTTTCGCGAAACCAACTTTCGGCGCCGGTCGCGGACGCGAAGGGGTTGAAGGAGCAGCGGAAGTCCGTCCCGAAAATCCCGCGATGCTTGCCGACCTCGGCGGAATTGAAAGCCGCCCCTTCGAAGGAACGCACCAATCCCACTCCCCGGGGCAAATCGCGGGCCTAGCGGCTTTTCCATCAGGAAATTTTAGCTAGGAAATCACGGGGTCTGCGGGATCCATTCTTGATTTAATACCATATTCATTCAGTATGTTTAATATTTCTGTGGATTTGTTATTAATTAAAACCCCTTAATTAATGGAAATTAAAGGCATTTTTTCAAAATACTGCGTTATTATTTATACTGACTAATCTAATATGTATTATAGACTTATGGATATCGCGACGGCACAGGATCATCTCCAAGCGCTCGAGAGCCAGAGCATTTACATCCTGAGAGAGGCCTACGCCAACTTCAAGAACCTCGCCATGCTCTGGTCCATTGGCAAGGACAGCACGGTGCTCCTATGGCTGACGCGTAAAGCATTCTTCGGGCATACCCCAATCACCTTGGTGCATATCGACACGAGTTTCAAAATCCCCGCCATGATCGCCTACCGCGACAAGCTGGCGAGGGAATGGAACCTCAACATGGTGTACGGCCAGAACGAGGAAGCTTTGCGGAACAAGGAAACCTATCCCGACGGAAAGCTGACGCGGCTGCAATGCTGCAAGGCCCTGAAAACCGACGCCTTGCGCGGCACTCTTTCCGGCGAAGCCAAACGCTATAGGATGAACCATAGCACGGGGAAATACGAAGTCGATTTGAACCGTGAGCCCTATACCGGTGTGATCGTGGGCGCGCGCGCGGACGAGGAAGGGTCCCGTTCCAAGGAGCGTTATTTCTCGCCGCGCGACAAGAACAGCGAATGGGACGTGGGGGATCAGCCTCCCGAGCTTTGGAATCAGTTCAAAACCGATTTCGCGCCCGGCACCCACGTGCGCATCCATCCCTTGCTCGATTGGACCGAACTCAATATCTGGGAATACATCCTGCGCGAAAATATTCCCGTCATCGATCTCTACTTCAATCAGGGCGAGGGAAAACGCTATCGCAGCCTGGGCTGCTATCCCTGCACTTCGCCGGTGCACTCCGAGTCCCGAAACGTGGCCGAAATCGTGGAGGAACTCAAAACCGGAAAATTCGCCAACATCGCCGAACGCTCGGGCCGCGAACAGGACAAGGAAGACGGCGGAGGCTTGGAAACGCTGCGCCGCGACGGGTATATGTAATGTCCGGACAAACGCGTATGGATATCGTGATCGTCGGCCATGTCGACCACGGCAAAAGCACGGTCATCGGGCGCTTGTTGGCCGACACGGGCTCCCTGCCGGAGGGCAAGCTGGAATTCGTGCGCGCCTTCTGCGCGCGCAACGCACGCCCGTTCGAGTACGCGTTTTTGCTCGACGCCTTGAAGGACGAGCAGGCTCAAGGCATCACCATCGACACGGCGCGCACCTTTTTCAAGTCGAAACGACGCCATTACGTCATCATCGATGCGCCCGGGCATATCGAATTTCTCAAGAATATGGTCACCGGCGCCGCCCGCGCCGAGGCGGCGGTGCTGGTCATCGACGCCAAGGAAGGCATCCAAGAGAACAGCAAGCGCCACGGCTATCTGCTGTCCATGCTCGGCATCCGCCAAATCGTGGTGGCGGTGAACAAGATGGACCTAGTGGATTATTCCCGGCAGGTATTCGAGGATATCCGCGACGAATACATGGCGTTCCTGGGTCGCATCGGAGCCACGCCCCGCTTTTTCGTTCCCATCGCCGCCTTCCCCGGCGAGAACATGGTGGGATCCTCGGAGAAAATTCCCTGGTACAAGGGGCCTGATCTGCTCTCCGCCATCGACGCCTTCGAGCAAGCGCCGTCCAAGGACGAACAGCCTTTGCGCATGGCAATCCAGGACGTTTACAAATTCACGGCGCAGGGGGATGACCGCCGCATCCTGGGCGGTCGGGTGGAATCCGGGACCCTGCGGGTCGGCGACGAAGTGGTGTTCCTGCCTTCCGGGAAAAAAAGCCGGGTGCAGGGAATCGAAAGTTTCAATGCCGCCCCGCGCACCGAGATCCATGCCGGCGAATCCACTGGGGTGACGTTGGCGACCCAGGTGTTCGTGGGGCGTGGGGAAATCATGGCGAGGGTGGGAGAGCCGGCGCCGGAAGTTTCCAACCGCGTTCGCGTCAATGTGTTCTGGATGGGAAAATCCCCGTTGCGCATGGACAAGGACTATTTCCTCAAGCTGGGGACGGCCAAAACCCCCGTACGGTTGCATCATATCAACTTCCTAATCGACGCCTCCGAAAGCGGCCGGGAGCACGACCCCGATCGCGTGGACCGCCATGACGTGGCGGACTGCATCCTGCAACTGCGCAAACCCATCGCCTTTGATCCCTCCTCTTCCCTTGAAGCCACGGGCCGATTCGTCATCGTGGACGGGTATGAGATCGCCGGCGGCGGCATCATCCGCGAGGCGTTGCCGGCGGATTTGAAGGACGATCGCGAATCGGAACGGATTCACGAGGCGCTGTGGCGGACGCCGCCGGAAAAAAAAGGCGCCGTGATTTTTCTGACCGGAACCTCTCCGGAAATGGATCAGGTGGCCGAAAAGCTCCGAAAAAAATGGCCGGTCCTGGATTCGCCCAAATCCGGCCAGGAGTACTTGCAGGCATTGGGCGAAGCGGCTTTTCATGTGAGCATGTCGGGCACCGATGTCTTTGTCCGTTTGCAGGAGATCGATTCGACCGATGCCCGCTTCTTGGATTCCCTGGTGTCCTCGTTGCCCCGGCTTTGGGCACGTCCCGCTTCCGAACCGGTCCTCGAAGGCGTAAAAACCATTAAAGTTGCGGACTTGCCGAAGAAATTCAAAAGAAAAATCGATTGATCATGACTTCGCATTCGCAATCCAGAAATCTCGCGGACCGCAATATCGTCCGGCTCGATACCAGCGTGAAGCGCGAGGACCGAGTCCGGATTTCGAGTCAGCGCGGCGCCGTGCTGTGGTTCACCGGACTTTCCGGCAGCGGCAAGTCCACCGTGGCCAACGACGTGGAGCTGAACCTCAACCGCCTGGGGCGCATGACCTATTTGCTCGACGGCGACAACGTGCGCGACGGGCTATGCGAGGACTTGGGTTTTTCCCCCGAAGATCGGCAGGAGAACATCCGGCGCGTGGCGCATGTGACCAAGCTTTTCTGGGAAGCGAATCTCATCACCTTGGTCTCCTTCATCTCGCCGTTCCGGGCCGAGCGGCGATTGGCTCGCGATCTCATCGGCCAGGACTTCATCGAAGTCTTCGTGGACGCTCCCCTCTCCGTATGCGAAGAACGCGACCCTAAAGGACTTTACAAAAAGGCTCGCGCGGGAACGATTGGTGAATTCACCGGCATTTCCTCCCCTTATGAAAAACCGGAAACGCCCGAGATCACGCTGAAAACTGGAGTGGAAAAGCTGGAGGTGTGCGTGGAAACAATCCTCGCCTACCTCCGCTCAGGTCGATTTATTTGACGGGGATCGTCTTGGGCTTGCTTTCCTCGACCTTGGGGATGCGCAGTTCGAGCACCCCATCCTTGTACTCGGCCTCGATGGCGTCGGCCCTGACGTTGCGCGGGAGTTCAAAAACGCGCGAGAATTCGCCGTAACTCGCTTCCGCGTAATGAGTGCGGCCTTCCGCCTTCTCCGTTTTGGCTTCCTTGCGGCCGCTCAGGACCAGGCGGTTTTCCTTGACCTCGACCGAAAGGTTTTCCTTGGCGACGCCCGGCAGCTCGGCGCGGAGCCGATACGAGTCCTGATCCTCCGCGACATCGACGGCGGGAGCGAAGGCGGAACGGGTTTGCGGCCAGCCGCGATCGACTTCGTCGAAAAAGCGATTGATCCAGGCGGCGGGGTTGATGATTGCGGTTGTCATGGGTTTCCTCCTATTGGAAAGATGGTGTGCGCAATCCTTTCGCAAAGCCGATGCCAATTCCATCGCGAGGCCGAAGGTCTGAAAATCAGGGTTTTCCCGGTCTGCTTTCCCCGTTTTGCGACAACCCGCGCTACGTTTTGTGCGACTTTGATACATTCGAAAAAGGAAACGCCTCCATGAAATTCAAAATCGATGACGCCGCCCTGCGCCGGATTTTCTCGGCCTGGAATCTGCCCCTTCCCTCCCAGGATCTCGTCCTATTCGCTTTCCGGGGCTGTATTCCGGCCCGAAACTCCGGGGGTTGGTCATCTTTTGCCGCTTTGCAAACCCAGCCCCTGGATTACCGTCATCTCCGCTGCACCTTGGGAATCTGGAACCGAAAAACCGCGCGAGTATTCGCCGCGCCCGGGTCGACGGTTCCCCATCGCGACAACGTCCTCAAAGCCGCGGCCCGGAAGGGCAATCTTGGGGGCAAGGGGACGAATCAACCGGAACCGGGCTATTACGAAGATTTGAAAAAGGGCGAACACCTTCAAGGCAAGCCGATGGGACACGCGGCCCTGCGCCAAACCGGTTATCGCTTTTATCGACGCGCCGCTCATGCGCCCCCCTATACACGGCGCGACCCGTTGTTTTTCGGCAACCCCTACGACAATCTGCATTGCGCCTGGAATTTGGGCGGGAAGGAACCGGGATTCCGCAGCTCCGGCTGCCTCGTCGTGGCCGGCATGCCGCATTGCCCTCGGCTGCCGGATTCGGATGCGAACCTAGGAGCATGGAAAACCTTCCACGATCTCATCTATGCCGCGCCGCAAAAAAAAAGCTTTCCCTTCCTGCTTCTGTCGGCCGTAGCCGTGACTAAATTCTTGGGCGAAAAAAAACCGGCGTTGCGCCTATGTTACGGATCTCAAGGACCCTGGGTAGAAAAACTTCAGCGTGAATTGAAGAGAAAGAAATTGTATCGGGGACCGGCGGACGGAAAACTGGGGACGGCAACCTACCGGGCCTGGAATCGGGCGGGGTTATCAGGGTATGGGGAGTTGATGTGATGCTCGACGAGCGAAGCTTCGGTAATTTAAAGCTCCGCCTGCAGTTGGGCGTAAAACACATCGTTGCTGACGAGATTTTTCGGGCCTGTCGGCCCTTCCTCAAGCGTGCGCGTGTATTGGAAGGTCCAAAACGGTCGTTTTGGATCCGCCGTCGGAGAATAGCGCGTGCCTAAAGTGAAGAGATGCAAGTTGTCGTTGGGAAACACTCCGTTGCTGCCATCGCAAAATTCATAGCGGGCATAGGGCATCCAGCGCTCCTTGACGCGATAGCGACCGAGGATGGAAAAACCCCAGATCTTCATATAGGTGGAATCCGGAGAGAGAACGTTGCGATTGCTGATCACCATGAATTCGCTTTGGAACCAGGCGCGTCCCGCTTCGAATTCATGAAATAGCGACGCGTCTACGATGGGATTTTCCCGGAACCAACGGTCAACCCGCCAGAATCCCCGATAACCCAAAAATTCTTCCCATTCCTTGTCGGCCATGGCCCCTAAGTGTCCGCCGATCAGGCTGTGGTCGGTGGTTTTCCATTGCCACCCATAATCCAATCCCAGGGCCTGGGTGGGCGAAGCCACCGAATCATTGGGATCGTCGTTGATCACGTTTTGCCAATTGGCGTTGTGAAAAAACAACGCATGTGAAAACCGTCCGTTAAAATAGCCGCGCTCAACTTGCACGCCGAAATCGCGCCAATTCAGAAGACGGGTGTACCACGCCCAAACCCGGGCATAGCGCGGTTGCCATACGGCGATCAAGGAAAATTCGTCCGTACCCGGCCCCGTGCGGAGCCCCGCTCCGGCGAATTTTCC
>JBGPFT010000019.1:0-15201 GCA_041483475.1 Fibrobacteria bacterium
GCCGCCCTCAGCCTCAACATTCGCGCTTTGGCCGTGCATCCACGCCCGTTGGTATACGGATCCGACGCCCCGCAAAGTGAACGAAGCGCGCCGGAGGCCGCGGGAAGTTTTTACTCGGGGCACGCCTCCGCTGCTTTTGCGGGCGCAGCCTATTTAGCCACCGTATACCCGCTCCGGCATCCGGAGTTCCGGCAGCGCGGTTGGCTGTGGGCCGGATCCCTGGCGGCCGCGTCCATGGTGGCGGGGCTGCGCGTGGCGGCGGGAAAGCATTTTCCCTCCGACGTCGTCGCGGGCGCGGCGGCCGGGACTTTGCTGGGCTGGATGCTTCCGCAAATCCACCGGGTTTCCGGGGAAGGGGTTTCGCTGTTGATGCAAACTCCGCCATCCGGCGGCGTCGGACTTCAAGCCGTTTTCGCCATCCCGGACCACAGCGTTTCCGGGGCGCGCAAGGTTCGATCCGCGCTTTGAACGTCCAAAGGACGGGAGAAGTAATAGCCCTGTCCGAACCCCACGCCGTGGCGCAAGAGATGCCCTAGCTGCGAGGGGGACTCGATGCCTTCGGCCACCACGTCCATGCCCAAGGTGCCGGCCATGGCGTTGATGACGCGCACGATTTCGTCCTCCTTGTTCCCCGCTTCCAGCCGGGTGACGAAAGAACGATCGATCTTAAGGGTGTTGAAGGGAAACCGGTGTAGGTAGCTGAGGGAAGAATAACCGGTGCCGAAATCGTCCAGGCTGAGCTGAAATCCGCTTGCGCGCAATTCCTGCAACACGACGGCGGCCGCTTCCGGATTTCCCATCAAGGCGCTTTCGGTGATTTCCAATTTAAGCGTGGAAGGGAGAATTCCGGCGTCGGCACAGGCCTGGCGGATTTCCTCGGCGAGCCGGCCGTTCTCGAACTGTTTGCCGGATATGTTCACGCTCATGGTGAGGAGCGGTTCGCCCCGGAATCGATCCTGCCATTGCCGCAATTGGCGGGCCGCTTCCTCGACCACCCATTTTCCCAGCGGCACGATGAGGCCGGTTTCCTCGGCCACGGGGATGAAGTCGACGGGCGAAACCATTTCCGGCTTGGAGGGTTGCTTCCAGCGCACCAAGGCCTCGAAGCCCATAAGGCGCCGGTTCTTCAAATCCACGATGGGCTGGTAATGCAGGAAAAATTCGCGACGTTCCATGGCCTTGCGCAAATCGGTTTCCAGCCGCAACAAATGCACAGCCTTGGCATGCATGGAGGTATCGAACACGGTATGGCCGCCCTTGCCGCTGCCTTTGGCCCGATCCAGCGCGGTGTCGGCGTCGCGCAGGATTTCCCCGGGCGTTTTGTAAGCGTCCGTGCCCAGGGCGATGCCGATGCTGCCCGAGGCGTAGATCTCCTGGCCTTCCACATTAAGCGGTTCGCCCATTTCCTTGAGCAGCCTTTCCGCCAGCGCCGTGGCGGGATCCAACCCGCCGACATCCTCGAGCAAAAAGCCGAATTCGTCGCCGCCCAGGCGCGCCAAGGTGGCTCCGACCGGAAGCTGGCGCGCGAAGCGCTGGGCCAACTCCACCAGCAGGAGATTGCCGCGGGCTTGCCCCATGATGTCGTTGATGCGCCTGAACCGATCCAGATCCAGCAGCAGTACCGCGCAGAATTCCCCTGGAAGGCGCGCGGCGCGTTCCAGGGCCCGGCCCACGCGCTCCAGGAAGAATACCCGGTTGGGAAGGCCGGTGAGGGCGTCGTGCAAGGCGTCGTGGAGAACGCGTTCCTCCATGAGTTTGCGTTCCTGGTCGGTTTTTTTCCGCTCCGTGGCGTTGATGAGAAATTCGCCCGCCACCCGCAAGGTGGACACGTGGATTTTGGACCAGGTTTTCTCCCCGCGCACGGTTTCCAGGATCAGGTAGCCGCGGGCGTTTCCGCGATAGACCAGGGGCACCGCGAGCATGGAGCGTGTGCCCCAGGCTTCCCAGGCCTTGTGTTCGGCCGCCGCTTCCGGAGGCAACGCCGCGATGTTCGGCAGATGGACGGCGTGAAGTCCGCGCATCCGCTCCCGCAGCCAGGGCAGCCGGCGCAGATCCACCCGGCGGGGCAAGGGGGCGAGTTCCAAATCCTTGACGCTCCATGCATGCGTACGCTCCAGCGAATCCCCGTCCGCCTCGAATTGCAGGATGCTCATCCGATCCGTTTCCGCCCATTTGCCCAGCACGCGCATGGCGTATAGGATGCCCGCGTCGATCCGATCGGCGGGGATGTTGATGAAATGCGTGGACAGAGAGGTGATCATGATTTCGAGCCGCAGGCGCTCGTGCAATTTCCGGTTTTCCTCGAGCAAAGCTTTGTGGGGCGGCGTAGTAAGGGGCAGCCAGTCCGGAGCGGAAGACGCGGCGCGACGGAGGGCGGTTTTGGATCGGATCATGATGGATGGCTTCAGGTTTCATTTTAGGGGCCGGCGTTCATCGTTACCACCGGTTTTCGCAAAAAAATGAAGGGCTTTTGGCCCTCGTGTTTGGGAATTTGCGGTTTCGGCTGGAAGTTAAAGCGACTTGGCGGCGCGGTACACGTTCTCGAACAACCGGGGCAGCTTGTCGGTGGGCGTGGCCGAAAAGGCAAGGCGCAACACGCCGCCGAAGTTGATGGTCCCGGTGGAATAGTCGGACAGGAGTTTTTTCCGCAGCGCTTCCGCGTCCGCCTTCACGGGGCGCACGCACATGAAATATCCCGAGTTGAACGGGAGCGGGACGAACTCCTCCCGGTATTCGGGATGCGAGCGCAGGATCTCTTTCACCGTTTCATAACGCCGCCGCAGGAGATCATGGGCCCGCTGCTTCTCCCCGGGATAAACGGGCGAAACCCAAGCAGCCGCCAGCAGCGATTGGGACGGATGGGGCGCGCTGGAGACGTTGCCCCGGATGGCCCCCCCGGTTTTGGCTTCCAGGGCCTCGTACAGCGCGGCAGTCCCGCCCTTGATTGCGTAGGTGAGAAAGCCCACCCGGAATCCCCAGACATAATCCTCCTTGGTGGCGCCGTCGATTTTCACCACCAGAAGATTTTCATGGGCGTCGCATAGCGGCGCGAACAGGGATTCCTCGCGCACGCCTTTCTCGAAAACCAATCCGAAGTACGCGTCGTCGAGCAGCACCACCACCTTGTTCCCGGCGGCGGCGGCCTCATGGAGGATCGCGGCGATTTCATCCGCCTCGGAGTTGAGCGGCGTATAACCGGAAGGATTGTTCGGGAAGTTCAAGCAAACGATGCGTTTGCCGCCGCGAGGACCGGTGGACAATTTGGCGCGCAATCCCGTCGTATTGAATCGGCCGTCGGCGGTGAAGGTGGCGAAGGTGTCCAGGGCGGCGCCGTAGCCGAGGGTGAAGATGAGATCGTAATTCTCCCAATACAAATCGGGCAGGATTAGGCGATCGCCTTCGTCGCAGAACAAATAGGCGGCCATGCTGAGCCCATGCGTGAGCGCGGAGCATACCACGGGATGGCTGAAGGTTTTGCCGCGCAGGCCGGGATTTTTTTGCGCCAGCATTTCCTTCCACAGCTTGCGGATGTCGGCGCGACCGGGGCTGGGGGCGTAACTGAAGGCGTTTTGCTTGGGCAGCTTGATGGCGTTGGATAGAACGGGAAGGCAAAGCGGGCTGCCGTCTTCCTCCAAGGCGATGCCGGCCGTGGCGTTGATCTCTTTCCCTTGGGCCTCTGCTGATTGCGCGAGCACTCCGAGCTTGGGGAAATAAATGGCCCGGCCTCGCGGCGACAGCATGTCGAGTACTTGCGGATGGGTTTTGGCGATGGCGTCGTTGAGCTGTTGCGCCAGGGGGTCTAGGGGCATGTAGGGAAAATTTATTAACGCAGCAGGCGTTCGGCTTCGGCCAATTGCGCCGCAACCGATCGGCTTCCGGTGCCGCCTTGGATGTTTCGCCGTTCCGCCGAGGCGGCGAAGGTGAGTTTTTTCCGCAAGCGGGCGGAATCGGGAATATCCTTCCAGGCGGGTTCGGGCAATTCCAGAAAAGACATTCCCCGTTTTTCCGCTTCCGCCACGAGGCGACCCACCCGGCGATGCGCTTCGCGAAAGGGCAAACCTTTTTCGACGAGGAGATCGGCTAAGTCCGTGGCTAAAAGTCCGGGCTGCATGCGTTTCAAAATAGCCGCGCGCTGGAATTCCAAAGAGGCGATCGCTTCCGTCGTCACCTGAAGACAAAGGTCCGCCGTTTCCGCCGCGTCGAATACGGGTTCCTTGTCCTCCTGCAAATCGCGGTCGTATCCGTGCGGCAAGCCCTTAAGCACGGTGAACAATCGGGAATAAGCCCCGAGCATGCGCCCGGCCTTGCCGCGCACCAGTTCCATGGAGTCGGGGTTCCGCTTCTGCGGCATCATGCTGGAACCCGAGGTGTAACCTTCGCCCAATTTCACGAAGCCGAATTCCGAGGAGGACCAAATCACCAGGTCTTCCGCATAGGAGCTGAGCAGAACGCCGAGGCAGCTCGTGGCCCCCAGGAATTCCAAGGCGAAATCGCGATGCGACGTGGCGTCGATGCTGTTGCGCGTCACCTTGGTAAAACCGAGGCGTTGCGCCACTTCCTCGCGGGCATAAGGAAAGGCGGAGCCGGCTAAGGCCCCGGAACCGAGCGGCATTTCCCCGGCGGTTTCATGGACATGATGCAAACGCGACTTATCGCGTTCCAGCGCGAAAAAGAACGACAGCAGATAATGCCCTATATAAATAGGCTGCGCCTGTTGCATATGGGTATAACCCGGCATCAAATCCTGGCGGTATTCCTTCGCCCGTTTAAGCAGGGCCTGTTGCAAATCCTCGATGCGCCCGATCAATTCTTCCGATTGGCGCATGACGTACAACCGGAAATCCGTGGCCACTTGATCATTGCGGCTGCGCCCGGTATGGAGCTTTTTTCCCAAATCCCCGATCCGTTCGGTCAGGATTCGTTCCACGGCCATGTGGATGTCCTCGTCGGAGGGGGAAAAGAGGTCCGTCCCGTTTTCGAGATCCACCAGAATGCCGCGCAGCCCGGCCAATGTTTGGTCGCGCTCCTTGGCGCTGAGCACCTTGGCGGCGAACAGTCCGTGCGCATGGGCCATGCTGCCTTCGATATCTTCGCGGTACAGTTTGCGATCGAAGGCAAGACTTACGGAAAGCCGCTCCATGTTTTTAGCCATCCCACCGGAAAAACGGCCGGACCAAAACGCGGAAACACCCATATGGGATGAGGTTTTTGACTTTTTCGCCATGGGTTCCAAGATAGAACTTGGGGCGGCGGGTTCGCGTCCTTCCCAAACGGCCTATATTTCCGCATCCTGAAGGAGGAAAAACGAAAACCAAAACCATCCGCCAATCCGCGACCTTCAAAGCCCCGCCCCAGGCGGTTTACGAGGCCCTGATAGATTCGAAGCAACATGCGCGCTTCAGCGGCGCGCCCGCCCAAATCAGCCGCAAGGTGGGCGGAAAGTTTTCCGCCTACGACGGATATTGTTTGGGCGTAAACCTGGAATTGAAGGCGGGGAAAAAAATCGTGCAATCTTGGCGCGGCAGCGATTGGCCAGAAGGACATTTTTCCACGGCCACCTTCGCCTTGGCCAAAGTGCCCGGGGGAACGAGGCTGCGCTTCACCCAAACCGGGGTTCCGGAAAAGCATTATCCGCATATCAAGGAGGGTTGGATAGAACATTATTGGGAACCGATGAAGAAGATGTTGGAGGGGGAAATCAAGACGACGCCGAAGCGTAAGCCCTGAGTCCCCGGTTCCATACCCACAAGGTGATCCCGAAGAAGAGGACCAGCACGCCCAGCATTTGGGCCGTCACTGCCGGATCGAAAGGTTCGATTAGGACGCGGGCCGGGAATGAAGCCATCAGGCCGAAGGGGAGGGCGACGGTGAGCAGAACCCTTACCCAACCGCGGTAAATGCGATCGGGGCGTTCCATGAAACGCGTCATGTTGTAGAAAAGCCCATGCAACGTTTCTCCCGATTGCGTCCAAAATACGGGGAGGATGGTCAGTAGATGGACACAGTAATAGAGCAAGCTTCCCGCTAGGATGAGCGCGAGGAAGGCGGCCAGCCTTGCCGGGCCGATGGGATCGGGGTAGGTGATCAGCGCCCAAATCGCGATGGCTACCGCGCAGACGAGGTTGAGGAAGGAATTGAAGGCGAAGGAGCGCAGGCTGAGGAAAAAAAGCGGGGCCACCGGTCGCACCAGGTAATAGTCGAGATCGCCCTTGTTCACCAGCCCCGGCAACAGCCAGAGATTGTCGGAGAACACGGTCATATGCAGCGCGTCCACCAGGATATAGGCCGCGACGAATACCCGCATCTGATGGAGGTTCCAACCCGCCACGGACTCCACGTGCAGGAAAAGGATGTGGAAAAATCCCAGCGCCACGCCGTAATAGGCCAAGTCCATGAATACGCGGAAATAAAAATCGAGGCGGAATTCCATGGACCGGCTGGCCGAGAAGCGGATGAAATACGCGTAGAGGCGGAGATAGCGTTTCATATCCCCACTCCCGAATATTGGCGTGAGCCGCGCCGCCAAATCCAGAATGCCAACGCGTAAAGCGCGCCGATCCAGAAAACCATGACCCCGAAGCCGAAGGCGGCCTCGTCGGCCGCCATGCCGCCCATCAGGAAGCGCAAAGGAAAGGAGATCAGATAAGGAAAGGGGGTAAACCCGAGTATCGATTGGATCGCGGATGGGAAAAAGACCAGCGGAAGCAGTCCGCCGCCGAGGAAATGCAATATCAGCCGGTTCAAAATCATGACGCTCCAGACGTTGTCGGCCCAGAAAGCGATCATTTCCAGGCAGGCGGCCAGGGCGAAATACAGGACGGTGCCCAAGGCCACGGACAGCGCACCCAGGCAAAAACCGATTCCGGTAAGATGGAAAGCGGGAGGGATTCCGAAAAAAAACAGGAAAGCGGCGGCCACCAAGGCCATTTGTCCGGCGAACACCAAAGATTGCGCCAGCGACGAGACGTACTTAAAACGGAAAAAGGAGACGGGATAGAGCAGGTACCGCGTGAGGGTACCGCCGTAGATTTCATCCGAGATATGGCTCATCTCCGCGCCCATCACCACGCATTCCACCAGCGGGATGAGGAGGTAATAGAGAGCGAGATCGCGCAAGGAAAAGCCGTTCATCTCCTTGGCCCCAATGCCGGCGAACACGGCGGCCCACAGCAGGTAGGCCACGGCGAATTGCGACAGGGCGTTGCCCACGAAGCCCAGCCAAAACTCGGCGCGATAGGCGAAGGCGCGCTTGAACTCCAGGGCGAATAAACGGACTGCCAAAGAGAAAGGCATGATTTACCGCTTGCGGATCAACGCTTCAATAATGGTGCCGATGTCCTCTTCCTCGACGCTGAGATCGGTGACCGGGAGTTTTTGCAGGAGCCAGGACGACGCTTCCGCGATTTTCCGGCGCGGAACCTTGGCCTTCAGCGTCCCGGGTTCGGAAGCGAGGATTTCTCCCAGGTCCGAAGGCAAAAGATCCTCCGGCGGTTTTTCCTCGGCCACGGTCCAGCGCACGGTGATTTGCTTGTGCGTAGCATGGTGATCCAGGACCTGCCGCAGGCCGCCGTCGTACACGATTTCGCCTTCGCGGATGATGACGATGCGTTCGCAGAGCCGTTCGATGTCCTCCATGTAATGCGAGGTGAGCAGCATGGCGGGGCGATGGCTTTCGCGGTAGCGCAAAAGAAAATCGCGGATGGCGCGCTGCGCCGTGAGATCCAGGCCGATGGTGGGTTCGTCCAGAAACACCGCCTTGGGTTTGTGCAAAAGCGCCGCGATGAGTTCCATCTTCATGCGCTCGCCCAGGGAAAGGCGGCGGATTTGCGTGGTGAGTTTGTCGCCGATTTGCAAAGCGGCCGTCAATTCCTCCAGCGATTTTTTGTATTCGGCTTCCGGAAGGCGGTAGATTTCGCGCAAGAGAAGAAAGCCGTCGGCGGCGGGCAAATCCCACCACATCTGGGCCTTTTGCCCCATGATGAGCGCGATTTGGCGGCGGAATTCGTCGCGCCGTTCCCAGGGCGTGAACCCCAGCACCTTGGCCGAGCCCGAGGTGGGATGCAGCACTCCCGCCAGGCATTTCACCAAGGTGGTCTTGCCCGCGCCGTTGGCGCCCACCAGGCCCACGATTTCGCCGGCCTCCACGCGCAAGGACACGGATTTCAAGGCGTGAACCTGATGCCATTGGCGGCGGAACAGACTGCGCACCGAGTTCCGGAAGCCGGGCTCCTTCTTATGCACGCGGAAAATTTTGGATAGGTTTCGGACTTCGATCATGGCCGACGGAAAAGTAGTCGGCGCGACTAGCGGGAAACGGTTTTCAGCGACCTGCGTCTTTGGGCGGCGGGCACCATCAACCCGCGCACGAAGAACCGGATGGCGCGCTCGGCGAATCCGGGATCGCTCGAATTCGGGAGGTTTTCGTCCAGCCGGCCGCTGAATTTGAGCATGACGAGGCCATAAGCCAGGGACCACAGCGCCACCGTGGCTTCTTCGGCGCTGCGGCGGGGGATCAATCCTTCGGCCGCGCATCGGCCCACGGCCTGCCAGAGAATCCCGAAAGATCGGTGGCTGGCGCGCTGGTATTCCGGGTCCTTGAGGTTCAGGAGATCGGTGCGATACATCATGGCGAAATGATGCGGGTTCGCGAAGGCGAATTGCACGTAGGCCGCGCCCAGGACCTCCACGAGCGCGGCGCCGGATTTCGGGGATCGCCGGAGGACGGCGTCCGCCGCCGTGCGGCTGAGACGCTCGAATCCGTCCACCGCGAAGGCGGTGAGCAAACCGGCTTTATTCTTATAGTGATGCGCGGGAGCGCTGTGCGAAACCCGGGCGCGCCGGGCCGCGGCGCGCAGGGACAGTCCATGCGGACCGCTTTTGCGCAGGATTTCCTCCACGGCCTTGAGCAAGGCCGCGCTCAGGGCGCCGTGATGGTATCGTCCTTTTCTTTGCGGTTCGGAATAGCGTTTCAATGGTTTTTTGGAATCCGCGCGCGGAGTTTGGGCTTTCGTCCATTCACCCGGTAGTCCTTCGCCAGGACATGCGCATATCGGTATTCCTCCTCGGTCTTTATTCCAGGATAATGCGCATTCCTCCGCCCCGCCTCTCCTTTTAGCGCGATTCGACCAAGTAAATTGTGACCCATGCGCACAAGCCCCGATTCTTTCCTAAAAACCGCGGTGGACGCGGCACGCGCCGCCGGCGAATGCGCGCTCCGCTTCCGGGACTCGCTCGGGCCCGTTCGCTACAAGGGCGAAAAGGATTTGGTCACCGAGGCGGATCTGGAATGCGACCGCCTGATCCGGGCGCGCCTGCAGGCCGCCTTTCCGGATCACGATTTGCTCACCGAGGAAGGCGGCGCGCTGGACCAGGGAAGCGAATACCGCTGGTTCGTGGACCCCATCGACGGCACCGTCAACTACGCCCATGGCCTGCCGCTTTGGGGCGTTTCCATCGGACTCGGCCGCGGGGACGAACTTTTGTGCGGGGCGGTTTATCTTCCCGTCCTGGATGAGCTTTACACCGCCGTGGCCGGCGGAGGCGCTTTTCTGAACGGAAAACCTTTGCGCGTCAGCGCCAACGCGAACCTTTCCCAAGCCATCGTGTCGCATGGCGACTTCAACGTCGGCCCGGACGGCGAACGGCAACGGCTCAACGACGAAAACTTCCGGGTTTGCGCGCGCCTCGCCCCCGCCGTGCAACGCCTGAAATGCTTCGGATCCGCCGTGGCGGAAGGCGCTTTCGTGGCCGCGGGCCGGACGGACGCGTATTGGATGGCCACCTCCTACCCCTGGGACGTGGCCGCCGCGGCGTTGCTGGTGCGCGAGGCGGGCGGCCGGATCACCGACGGCCGGGGAGGCTCCTGGAAACTCGGCACGCCGTCCGTGTTGTTCTCCAACGGAGTATTGCACCCGGCCCTGATCGCGACGTTGAACGGGAACGCGCCTTCATGAAGTTTTCGGCGTTACTGATCGCGGCAGTAATCGTCGCTCTCGCCGGCCCTTCCACGGATACTACGGCCCTAAAGGAAGCGCGGGAAATTTTGTCGAGGATGGTGGAGAAGCAGCGCGCCGCGAAAACCGTTTTGATCCGATTCGAAGTCGGCTCCATCGGGCCCGACGGCGATCCGCTGCCCAAGACCGCGGGATCGCTGCTCTCCGCCGATTCGGGGCGTTTCCGGCTCGTGCATGCCCAAGGCGTCGTGGTTTGCGATGGACGCACGCTATGGCAGTATTCCCCTGCGAATAAACAGGTGATGGTGAAAAGCGCGGCGGATGCCATCCCTTCCGGCGCGGAGGGAGCTTTGCTCCGCTTCCTGGGAGCGAAGGCGTTGCGCGCGGAACGCGCGAAGAACCGGCTGCGCGTGGCCCTCGATCCCGAAGGCACGGGGGAAAGCCTCGACAGCCTGGTGCTGATCCTGGATCCCGGCGGATTCGGGCTGCGTCAAGTCGAAACCGTCGATCCGGCCGGCGCCCGGGTCGTCTATTCCGTGAAATCCCTCAAGCTCGGCGCCCGCGTCCGCGCCGGCGATTTCTCCTTCGCTCCGCCTGCCGGCGCCGAAACCGTGGACATGCGTTGAGCCCTTTGTAAATTGGGAAAAACCATGGCCGGCGAAAGCTCTTTCGACATCATCTGCAAGGCCGACGCCGAGGAATTGCGCAACGCCGTGCAGCACGCCCAGAAGGAAATCGCCAACCGCTTCGATTTCCGCAACACCCCCACCTCCATCGAGCTTGACGCGGAGGCCGTCACCTTGATCTCCGGCGACGAATTCAAGCTGGGTCAATTGCGGGACGTGTTCGAAACCAAATTGATCAAGCGCGGCCTCACGCCCAAGATGCTCACCTACTCCGAACCGGAAGCCGGGGCCAAGCTGACCGTGCGCCAAACGGCCTCTTTCCAAAAAGGCATCGCCCAGGAGGACGCCAAGAAAATCGTGAAGTTGATCAAGGATTTGAAACTCAAGGTGCAGGCCTCCATCCAGGGCGAACAGCTGCGGATTTCGGGAAAGAGCAAGGACGATCTCCAGGCCTGCATGCAGGCGGTGAAGACTGCCGATTTCGACTTCGCCTTCCAGTTCACCAATTTCAGGTAACACCTCGGTGACACCTTTTTCCTGCTTCCGGCTGGCCGGGATCCTGGCCCTGGGCGTCGGGTCCCTCGCGCTCGGCCAAAACGATCCCCTGGTCTCCAAGTCCATATCCCATCTCTTCGCCGTCGGCGACAAGGTGTTCGCCATCGACGAAAACGGCGCGGCTTTCAGCCGCCTCGGGTTATTCACCGATCCTCCGGAAGTGCGGAACGGGAAGTGGCCGTTTTCCGGCGGCGCCGAAGGGGGCGCAACCTGGCCGTCCTGGGGTGGAAATTTGCGGCAATCCTTGCTGCTGCGATCGAACGCATGGATTTCCGATACGACGCATTCGGCCCGGGTGGCTTCGCTGTTCTATGATGGCATTTCCTGGAAAAGCGACAGTTTGATTCTGCCCTTGCCCCAAACTTCCAGCCCGCTGGCGCGGGGTGCGGCCCTTACAGCCATGGCCGTCTGGCACGACACCTTGGTACTCGGATTCGGGCGATTGGGCTTCGCCGTGGACTCTTTGGCTTCTGAAAATAACCCTCGCCTGTTCGCGCGAAACAACGTCGCCTTTTCCGGCCTCCCTTCCCTAAGCAATTCTTTCCGGCCCCTCATCTCTTGCGCATGGAATTCGGTTTGCCGGGTCGATACCGTGCAAGTTCCCGCGACGGGATTGGATTCCATCCTGGATCTGGCCGTGGATTCCTCGGCATCTGACAGCATCTGGCTGCTGGTGGCGACTGCAACCGGACTTCGTCGCGGACTTCTGGGAAGCGGATCCTTTCCCCGCGTTTCCCTGCCCGGCATTCCTGACTCCGTCCCGGTGGCGGTGACGCGGCTGGCATCCGATCCCCGGCGCGCCTTGCTTTGGGTTTTCACCGATGCGCAATTCTTCTTCAGCGACGATCACGGGGCTTCTTTCCGCGTGCCGCCCGCGCTGGCCGGGCTGCTCACCACGCCCTCCATGCTCAAGGGCTATGCCACGACTCCCCGGGCCGCGTTTCATGGCGACAGCACCTTCGTCAACTTCAACTTGGATCGCCCGGGGTTGATCGTCTTCCGGCGCGATTCGTTGCAACGGAATCTCGGAACCGACACTTTGGGCGACGTATTGCTGGACTCCGAGGATAGCTTGGACATCCGGCGAGGGGAAGGCAGCCTCAGCGACTTGTGCGTGGCGGTGAGCGGCGGAGCAGCCGTTTTGGCCGTGGGGACCACGGCCAAGGGCATCCTCTACCGGAAATTGGGGGGAGCTGCGCGGGCTTTTTCCAATCTGAATCGTCTCCGCGTCGTAAAGGGAGCGCTGGCCGAAGTCATCACCTATCCCACTTTGTTCACCGGAGAAACGAGGAATGGTCAACCGCAAACCGTTCATCTCGGCTATCGGCTCAAAAAAGACGGCAAGGTCACCATTACGGTGTTCAACTACGCCATGGAAAAAGTGCGCGTCCTGGTGCGGAATGCGCCGCGCAAAGGCGGCGGCGCCCGCAGCGAGAATCCCATCGAGGATCAATGGGACGGCCGCGACGCTCGCGGAAGATTCGTGTCAGTCGGCGCCTATTACATCCTCGTCGAAAGCGATCAGGGCGAGCGCGGATTCGGCAAAGCCTTGTGCGCAAGGGGGCGGGATTGAGGGCACCTCACCCCCCGACCCCCTCTCCATCCTTACCCCTCGACAGGCTCGGGGACCACGGATGGAGAGGAGGAGGAAGATTTCTTCTTTTCTCCCTGCTTATCGTTTCGTTTCTTTTCGCCACCGAGGAGGAAATCCTCGGCGGGCATGAGGGTTGGCTCGACCGCATGGGTGCGGGCGTGCGTGAACTCGGTCGCGGCAACACGGGCACCGCCTTGCTGGATGCGGCCCCGGCCGCGTATTGGAACCCCGCTTTGCTGCCTTTCGGGCGCCGCACCGAAGTCGGACTCGGGGGCGAAGTGCGCGCTTTGGATCGCAACGGCGGATTCCTCTCGCTGCAGGGCCGCGCCACCGGAAACCTGGGATTGGGCCTGGGGGTGGTGAATCGCGGTGACTTCAGCGTGCGGGCTTACGACGCCGATGAGAACCCGATGGGAACGGCCAGGCCGCAGAATTTCGCCTCGTACCTGGGCCTCGGTTTGCGCACCTCGCGGCGCAACGCTTTCGGCGCCACGGTGCAATGGTATTCCAGCAACCTCGACGTGCAGGGCGGCTACGGCAACATCTCCTTCGTGGGCGGATTGAACCTCGGGTGGTTCCACCGTTTCGGCGATTCCCTTTCCGTGGCGGCGGTGATCCGCAATCTGGGCCTGAATTCGGATCTCTCCGCCGATTTCGATCAAACCGTCCTGGGCGACCAAAGCGCCCCCGGTTTCGAGCGCTCCGCGACGGATTTTTTCCCCAAGACCCTGATCTTGGCCGCGGAATGGCGGCATTCTTATTGGAATCGCCCTTTCGCCTTTGCCGCCGAGGCCCTGGATTATCAGCTCAAGCGCGATCTCTACGCCGCGGACGCGAATTTCCACCGGCAGGCATTCCGACTGGGGATGGAATGCGAGGTCGCGGAGCGCGCGCATTTGCGCGCCGGCCTGGATCGCGGCGACATCACCTTCGGCCTCGGCTACGCCTACCCTTGGGGTCGCCGCCTTTTGCGCTTCGATTACGCTTTGGTGCTGGAAAGCGGATGGACCACCTTCAATCCCTTCGCCGTGGGTTTGAGCTTTCCCCTCTAGCTAGATTATTCCCGCCATGCTTCATCGGATGCTTTCCGCCCTCGTCGTCGCGATTCTGGCGCGGCCGGGTTTCGCCCTCCAAACTGATCGCCAATACGGCGAAGCCAGTTTCAAGTTCCTCAAATTGTCGTTGTCGCCCCGCGCCACGGCCTTGGGGGGCGCGGGCGCGGCCTTGTTGGACGGCATCGGTGACGCCGATCTCAATCCGGCGGCGGCGGCCCGCGATTCGGGCGCCTTGGCCCTGGGCCAAGGGTATCCTTTCCAGGCTTTTTCCGCCACCGGCAGCCAAATCGCCTGGAACCTGCCCTGGGACAATCGACGAGTCACGTTACATGCGCGTTACTTGGGTTATGACGACATTCCCGGCTACGACGCCTCGGGACAGCCCACAGCGGCTTATGCCGCATATACCCTAAAACTCCAGGCGGGCCTGGCCGGAAACCTTTGGGGTTTCGCTTATGGCGCCAGTCTCGCCTTCGCCCAAAACAACATCGCCGCCGACGCCGATTACCGAACGGGCCTTGTCAACGTCGGCCTTATGCGTTCGCTCCCTTTCGGTTTCGCCCTGGGGCTTGCGGCCCTCAACGCCGATTTCTGGACCTCCACCGCGAAAGACGGAAGTTTGATTTTTCCGCCCACCACCCTTCAAGCTGGCTTGGCGTACTCCCGATCCTTGCCGGAAAATATCCGGGCCTCGGTGGCGCTCGACGCGCGCACGCGCAACGACGAGCAAATCGCCTTTCCGGCCGGGTTGGAAGCGTCGTGGAAGGATTTGCTTTGGGTTCGCGCCGGCTGGCCTTTCGCCGAACCCGAGCCCGCCTTGTCTTTGGGATTGGGTTTGCGCTGGTCTCGCTTCGGATTCGATTACGCCTATCAGGGCCACGCAGTGATGGCCGGCGGGCACACTTGGGCGCTGGAAGTCAGGTATTAAAGAGCCCCGCCCCCAGCGCCGCCATCCCCGCCAACATCAGCCATTTCATACGCCGTTGACAGCGGCTGTAGTCCGGTTTCGGTCGGAACAAATCGCGCATCAACAGCAGTAAAAGTGGAGCCACCAAAAGGACGGATAAGACGGCGTAACCCGGTCCATATCCGAAATAGGCCAAAGGCACCGGCAGCAAAGCCAATAATGCCGCGGTGAGAGAAAACGCCAGCTTACGGGCCCGGTTCGTTCCGGCGGCGATGGGGAAAGTCAGCAATCCCGCCGCGTTATCGCCCTCCTGGTCCTCGAGATCCTTGACGAGTTCTCGCGCCAACGTGGCGAGAAAAGCGAATACGCATGCGGGCAAAGTATAGCGGGCCATCCTCGGAAATTCCGGGAAATAAATCGCCAGGGCGCAAAGCAGGGAAACCGCCAGGTTACCGACGAGGGGCAGTTTTTTCAGGGTCCGATTGTAGACCACGAGCAGCAACGCCATTCC
>JBGPFT010000020.1:0-14581 GCA_041483475.1 Fibrobacteria bacterium
CGATGCCGAAGCGCATGACGTGATGCTCAGCATTGAATGCGGCATGAAAATAAAGGACCCCGCCCGGCCCCGCTGGGCCTCGGATCAATATTACCTGCGCACCGGGGACGAGATGGCGGCGCTGTTCGCGGAGTACCCGGGAGCCTTGGAAAACACGGTGCGACTGGCGGAGGCTTGCGACGCGGCCATCGAGTTCGGCAAGCTGCATTTGCCCAGCTTTCCCGTCCCCGCGGGTTTTGCCGACCCCGACACCTATCTCGCCTATTTGGCTGAGGAAGGGTTGCGCGCGCGTTACCCCGATCCGGGTCCCGAATTACGGGAGCGGATGCGTTTCGAGCTCGACACCATGAAGCGCATGCAATTGGCCGGCTACATGCTCATCGTGCAGGACTTCATCAACGCCGCCAAGGCCAAGGGCATCCCCGTCGGTCCCGGCCGCGGCTCGGCGGCGGGATCGTTGGTATGCTATGCCACCGGCATCACCGACGTGGATCCGGCGCGTTACGGTTTGCTGTTCGAGCGCTTCCTGAATCCCGAGCGCATTTCCATGCCCGATATCGACACGGACTTCTCCGACAACGACCGCCAGGCCGTGATCCAATACGTGGTGGATAAATACGGCCAGGATTCGGTGGCGCAAATCGTGACCTATGGCCGGCTCAAGGCCAAGGCCGCGCTCAAGGACGTGGCGCGGGCGCTGGGCATCGATCACAAGGACGTGGAGCGGATCAACAAATTCATCCCCGGCCTGGCCAAGGGATTGGTGCGGCCCGCCGACGACAAGGATCGCGAGCATGCCTACGCCTCTGACATCTCCGAGGTCATGCAAGCCGTGGCCGCGGGCGGAGAACCTTATCGCCGCCTGTGGGAATACGCGCAAAGCCTGGAGGGCCTCGTGCGCCAGGCCGGCATGCACGCCGCCGCCGTGATCATCGCCCCCGAGGCCGTGGTGCATTTCGCCCCGTTGTTCCGCCAGCCGGGATCGGATCAAGTGATGATCCAGTACGACATGAAGTACTCCGAGAGCGTCGGGCTGCTGAAGATGGACTTCCTCGGACTCCGGAACCTGTCGGTGATCCAGGATTGCATCGCGCAGATCCGCCGCAACTACGGCGTGACCTTGGATCCGCTGGCGCTTCCGGAAGGGGACGAGAAGACTTACGCGCTTTTGGGCCAGGGGCGCACGGTGGCCGTGTTCCAATTCGAATCCGCCGGCATGCAGGATTATCTGCGCAAGCTCCGGCCCGGTCGTCTCGAGGACATGATCGCCATGAACGCCCTGTACCGCCCTGGGCCCATGGAATTCATCGGCCAGTACATCGCCCGCAAGCACGGATATGAACCGGTGGGCTACTATCACCCGGATCTCGAACCCATCCTGAAGGAGACCTACGGCGTCATCGTATACCAGGAACAAGTGATGCAAATCGCCCAGGTGCTGGGAGGATTCACTTTGGGCAGCGCCGATTTGCTGCGGCGGGCCATGGGCAAGAAGGACGAAAAGAAGATGAAGGAGCTCAAGCCCAAGTTCACGGGCGGGGCGAAGGAACGCGGATACGACCCCGCCTTGGCGGAGCGGATCTGGAACGTGCTCATTCCTTTTTCCAGCTACGCCTTCAACAAATCGCATTCGGCGGCCTATGCCGTGGTCGCCTACCAAACCGCCTATCTCAAGGCCCATTATGCGGCTGAGTTCATGGCCGCCAACATGAATTCCGAAATGCAGGACACCTCGCGCCTGGTGGTGCTGCTCCAGGATTGCCGGCATATGGGCGTCACGGTGAGCTTCCCCGACGTGAACCGCAGCGAGGCCGTGTTCAAGGCCGAAGGCGGCCGCATCGTCTACGGGTTGGCCGGGATCAAGAACGTGGGCGTCGGGGCGGTGGAACGCATCGTCGAGGAGCGGCGGAAAAATGGCTCCTTCGCGTCGCTGTTCGAACTGTGCCGGCGCGTGGATTCCCACGCCTTGAACCGCCGCGCGCTGGAATCCCTGATCCTGGCCGGGGCCTTGCCCGACGAAATCCCGGGCAACCGCGCCCAGCAATTCGCGGCCGTGGAAACCGCCATGAATTGGGCGGCGGGGCTGCAAGCCGACCAGGAACGCGGACAGGTCAGCCTGTTCGGGGACGGAAAAACCGCCGAAGGCGAAGCGGCCTCGGGAGAACCGAAACTGCCGGACGTGGACCCTTGGCCGTATCACGAAATGCTGGAGAAGGAAAAGGAAGTGCTCGGTCTCTACTTGTCGGGACATCCCTTGGAGCCCTATCGCGCCGAGCTGGAGGGCTTTGTCACCGCGCCGTTGGATCCGGAGCGACTCCGCGCCATTCCGCCGAAAACCGAAGTGGTCCTGGGCGGCATGATCACCCGCCTCAAGACGCGCATCAGCCCCAAGGACAATCGCGCCTTCGCTTTCGCCGATCTCGAGGATTTCACCGGCAAGGTGGAGGTAACGTTCTGGTCGGAGGTGTTCGAGAACGTGCGCCCCATGGTGGAAATCGATTCCATGGTGCTGGTGCGCGGGGCGCTGCAATGGGACGAGGAGCGGCGCACCCATAAGGTGGTCGCTTCCAAGGTGCTGCGGCTTTCCGAGGCGCGGGGAAAGCTCGCCAAAAGCGTGCATATGCGCCTGCGCGCCGACGGATTGCAATCGCAGCAGCTGGAGGAAATCCAAAACATCTGCGGAACCCGGCCCGGCGATTGCCGGTTGGTTTTCCATCTCGAAGCCGGCCCGCGTCGATCGATGGAAATTCTCAGCGATCGCTTCCGCATCAGCCCCGATCCCGACTGCTTCGGCCGCCTTGCCGCCTTGGCGGGCCCTGGCAACGTCTGGCTTAGCGCGCGGGCGTACGCGTAGCCAGTCGGTACACGGCGAACGTTCCGGCCTTCGGATCCTGGTATTCAAGCGCCGGAAGGCAATGCGCCGGAGGGTCAGGGAATAACTGGCGGTAATACCGTTCCCATAACGCGACGCTTTCCCGGGCATGCGACGAATCCGGGTCGTAGAGAACCAAGCCCACCGAGTCGTTGTCCAGCATCCACCGCAAAAAGGCGCGGCCATCGCGGAGTTCCAGGGAGTCGAGGATGCGGCGGAAGCGTGGCGAATGCACGGCCCAGCCTTCCGGGAAATATGCCGTCACGGGCGGTAAAATTTTTTCCGAGAGCGGATGCACCCGTTCCAGGCGAAGGCCGATATCCGGGTCCATCGCCACCAAAATGCGAAGGGAGAGGCGGGCCTTGGTTGCGGTCAAGCTCTCCGCCACGAACCGCGATTCGCGCCGATCCCGGATCAGGGCGGAACCCAGCATCAGGGCGGAAACCATTGCCAAAGCGATCATTCCGCCCGCTAACCCCTTCAATAAATACTCTTCCGGGTCTTTTTCTTTAGAGGTCGCGGGCATTCGCAACCTCAAAGCCAGCCAGGGGCTGATCGCAGCGAAAATGAAGAGGGGCAAATATACCCGAGCCACGAAACGATAGTAGAGTAAAAAAAGTATGCCCGCCGAATTCACGGCCATGAGCGCGCCGACGGCGAATCGGTTTTTCCGGCTCCGGTTCGCGAACCCGTTCGCATAGATCGCCGCCAGCATCATCCCGGCCAGGAATAGCGTCAACAAATGCCGTTTGGCGGCGAAGGCTGCGGACACTATCCTGGAGGGAACGGATGCCAGGCCATGGTCCGCATTGGCCGCCAGGAAGGCCGCCAGTTTTTTCCGGTTGAATTGCGGGGCATCATACACCAGCCATTTCCGGAAGAACCGGTATTCGGTTTCGGTCCAGCCCGCCAAGCCCAAGGCCTTTTCCGTGACGCCGGGACGGAAATCGCCGTCCGGAGTGTCGTGGAAAGCCGCGCGCAGCCGGTTGTAGGCGCAAAATTCCTTTTCCTGATGCGTGGAAGTCGCGTGGAACACGGCGCGATCCAAAAGCAGCGGTCCGCAAGACAAGGCGATGACGGCGAGAAGAATTTTTACCGTCCTGCGATCGGCGAAAAGAAACAGGGGGATGGCGAAGAACAGGAAATACCAGGCGATTTCCCAGCGCAGGAGAAGCGAAAAACCAAGACCGCCTCCAACCGCGGTCAAATACAGGAAGGGATGCCGGGAAGGGGTTTTTCCGAGTAGGGCGATCTCGAACAGACAAAGCAAAGCCGCGAACTCCAGCAGCAAGGTGGCGCTGGTGATGGAGGCGAAAACCAGGATATGCAGGGAGAAATGCGCCAGGGGCGGCAAAAAAAACAGCGCGGGCTTTCCCGCCTTGAACAGCAATGCTCCCAGCATGGTAAAGCCCGAGAACAGGGTCGCGTAGATTGCGATTCCCCACCAGGGAATACCCGGGGCATGGTGATAGAGGAAAAACAAAGCGCCGTTGAAAGTGCGGCTGGTGAACATCAGGAACGGGTCGGCCGGAAATCCGTCACCCCCGCTCAGGATCCAGGCGGATCCGAGATCGTCGTTGGTTTCATAATGCACGGGAAGGAACAAAAGGACGGGCACCATGAAGGCCGAGACGCAGATCAGGCTCCGCGTCCAGGGACCGCGCGGAAACATCCGCCTCATCGCGTCGGGGAGGGGAACCACTGGTGATACCAAAGCTGCACGCGCGCCGGGTAAAAGCCGTGGCTCGCGTACAGCCGCTGCGCGGGAATATTCGCTCCCTGGGTCACCACCGAGCATTTCGCGCAACCGCGCGCGCGGAACCATTTCAGCCCGGAGTGGACGAGCAAGGTCCCCAGTCCCAGGCCCCGATGCCCTTCACGGACTCCGGCGAGGATGATTTTTCCCGAGCTTTCCTTTTCCAAACCGCAGGAGATATATCCCACCGGCGCATCTTTATGCACGGCGGTGAAAACGACGGCATCCGGATCCCGGCAGGTTTTTTCCAGCCAAACCGCGTACAATTCGGCGGCGCGTTCGCGTGAAAACCGGGAGTCCCGGAAAAACCGGGAATCCTGATGGTTATCCCGCGCGCCGCGCTGAAGTTCGGGGAGATCCTCCATCCGGAATTCCCGGACGTAGCATCCGGCGGGAGCCGCCTTCGCTTCCTCTTTCCGGACCGGCAACGCGGTGTTCTCCATTTCCAGGCGGATGTCGGTGAGATGAAAGCCCCGCCGCTCGGCCAGGGAGGTGGCCTCGAAATCCCCGGCTTCCGCCAGGAAGTACAAGCAGGCGATGTTTTCCCGGACGCACCAAGCGTCGATGGCTTCGAAATCCGGCAACCGCGGGTTTTGTTTCGCGAAGGAGCCGATGCGTTGTCCGAAAAATTCGGAATCCCATGCCAGGAACCGGCCGGGCGCGTTCATGCCCGGGGCCGCGGGTCCGGAAAGGTCGCCGAACGGACGGCGTACACCGGTTTTTCCATGATGCGGAAATGCATGCGCGCCAGGTATTCGCCGATGATGCCCAGCGAAAGCAGCTGGGCCCCGGAAAAAATCGCGATGGTGGAGGCCAGGAAAGGGAAGCCCGGCACCGGCGTGCCGAACGCCAGTTTCCGCGTCACCACGTAGACGAATACGCCCAAGCCGAAAAAAGCGAAGAAGAAACCCGACACGCTGGCCAATTTCAGGGGCAGCACGCTGAATCCCGTCATCATGTTCATGGCATGCGACAGCAGCTTGCGCAGGGTGTAATTGGAGGTTCCGGCGGCGCGCCCGTCGTGGCGCACGCGCAAGGCGGAGAATCGCGTCGTTCCCCAGGTCAGGAGTACGTCGATGGAGACGAAGGCGCCGACGTAATGGGAAAAGGATTCGCGCAATTCCGTGCGAAAAACCCGGAAGGCGCTGACCCTGCCGGCGGTTTCGGCCCCCATGGCGTTTTGCAGCAGCCGCTTGGTGATTCGGGAGGCCAGATTGCGCCAGAGCCCATGCCGCTCGGCCTCAGGCGCGCCATAGACGACGTCGTATTCTTCGCCCAGCTTTTCCAGCAACCGAGGAATCTCCTCCGGGGGATTTTGCAAATCGTCGTCCAAGGTCACCGTGATGTCGTAGCGCGCTTGCCGGATCCCGCATAGCAGAGCATTGTGCTGTCCGAAATTGCGGCTGAGCCGGATTCCCCGGAACCGGGAGTCCCGACGCGCCAGGGCCTCGATGGTTTTCCAGGAGTTGTCGCGGCTGCAATCCTCGACGAAAACGATTTCGAAATCGACCTTGCCGGCGGCAAGGACTTGGGCGAGTCGCGCGCATAGCGGCTCCAACGAAGCTTCGCCGTTGAACACGGGGATGACGGCGGAAACGCCGGGGAGAAGAGCCGCGGTTCCGGTGGGGCTGATCGTCATGGCATCAAAATAGGATTCGCCGTCGGATCCCGACGGCGACCGCCGTACCGATGGTGGCGAGAGTTGCCACCGCCAACCACCGGTTCATGCCGTCTTCGCGCTCTTCCTCATCCTCTTTTTCCTTCCATTCTTCCGGGGCTGAATGCCCGGCGGCGGGACGAGGCAGGTCGGGATCGAAAAAGCGATCGTCGCCGTGGGCGGGACCATGCCGGCGGCCCAGCACGTCGATGAACAGGGATCCCCGTCCGAAATTCGGGGCCGAAAGCAGCCAGGGGTTCGCGGTTTTTCCCCTTCGCCGCGCGACGAAGCGGATGGCGCTTTGATCCTGGCCGATGCGGGAGGTGTCCACCAAAGCGGTCCAGACGCTGCGCTCCATCCAGGTTTGGACGGAGTCCATGCGGATCCAGATGGGGCGCACCACCCCTTGGGCCGCGGAAATATTGAGGTAATCGCCCAGGAAAAAACCCGGATCGGGCGTGAATGGTTCGGAGCTTACGCGGAAGTTGACGAAGGTGGATCCGTTGTCGCGCGAGCAAGCCAGATAGACGTCGGTGGTGCTGTCGGCGTGGTTGCGCCGATCATAGAAGGCGATCCAGATATGGCCGGTGGCGGGATCCACCGACATCCAGGGAAAGAATTGCTGCCGCCCCGGCGGATCGTCGTTCACCCGGATGCGCGGGCCCCAGGTCAGGCCGCCGTCCGTGGATTTCCGGAACCAGACATCGGTGTCGGTGGGGCCGTTTTCCTGATCCGACCAGCTGATATAGACGTTGCCGCGGCCGGGCCCCGAACTCGCGTCGCAGGCCGTAACCGGGAATCCGTTGGCGCGGGAAAGTCCGGGGACGGCGAAGTTCCAACCCGAGGGCATTGAATCCACGCGGATGTCTTGCGCCAACCAGGTTTGTCCGCCGTCCAGTGAGCGGTCGAATACCAAACCCGCGGGCCCCATCCAACTCACATAGATTTCACCGTTGGGACCGATGGCCGGGACCGCTCCTTCCACGGTGAAACCCGAATCGAGACAATCCCCGGCGGTTTGATTGATGCGCAGCGGAGCGTTCCAGGTCGCCCCGCGATCCAGCGATTTCGAGAAGAGGATGTTGCTGCTGTCGGCCGGGTCGGTGCTGTTGAAATGATCGAACTGGGTCCAGGTCACGTACAAGGCGTTGCTGCGGGGATCCACGGCGGGCCATTCCTTATCTTGGACGGCGGGTAACGATTTCAATCCGATTCCCGTGCCGGAATCCCATCCCGAGCCGCCCGAATCGAGGCGCTGGCATACGATGCGGTCCAGGGAATATCCCTGGCCGCCCATGGAATCGGAAAGATGGAAGAAGTAGAAGGCCCCGGTGGTATCCGCCGCCAGGGAAGGATCGCCCCGCACGTTGTATCGGGAAGTCAACGAATCGCCGCGCCAGGTGCGGCCGCCGTCATCCGATCGGTATACGTTGTCCTGGTTGGCCCCGCCCGCCATGCGGGCCGGGTTGCGCGGATCCACGGCGATGGCGGGTTCGTTGGGCTGGCGCGCCTGGCTGATGAACACGTTGGGATGCTGCGCGAAAGCGATTCCCAGCAGCAGGGGAATCAAGCCCGGCGCGATCCGAAACCGCATGGCAGCAACCTACAAAACGGCGGATTTCCCCATCCCGACGGCCGCCAGCTTGCGCAGGAAATCGCCTACTCTTCCGAGAAAACGGGCGGTTCCCACGCGGTTGCGGGATGAGGCGAACTCGATCGTCCTGGTTCCGAAGCGGCTTTTGAAGGCTTCGACCTTGGCAAGGCTTCCGCTGCCGGTCAAATCGAATACCCGGAAGCCGCGCCGGATGGCGTCGGCGATCATGTCGTGGAAAAGCATTTGGGCCACGCCCAGCAGGAAAAAGCGCTTGTCGGCGGCGCCATGCCAGGGCACCACATGGCGGTTGTGATAGAAGGTGAGATAGCCGGCTCCGATTTCCCCCTGATGTTCCGCCACCCATAATCGCATGGCCGGATTGTCCGCCAACGAAGCGCGAAAATCCCCGAAGAGGGATTTAGGATAGGCCACCGTGGTTTTCCCGCCCCAACGCTCCAGGGAAAGCCGGTACAGTTCGTAATAGCGATCCCATTCGCCGGGCGTCTCGGCCGGTCGCACCTTCACCCCTTCCCGCTGCGCCACGCGCACCCGCCGCCTTTGATCCTCCCCCCAATCGCGCATGGGGTTTTCCGAATCCAACCCCGTCAAGTCGATCACTTGTACCCTGGAAGGGTTGGCTTTTCCCACGACCACCGGGTTGTGTGTGAAAGGGGAGGATACCAGGTGCAGGTTGAGATCCCCCAATTGCCGGGAGATGGATGCCAGGGCCTCGGAACCTAGCTGTTTTCCGCACACCGTTGCTGCATACGTGCCGAAGGCGCTGTAATAGCGGTCGCTTCCCCAGCGCCGCTTCTTCAACAGCGGCAAGCAGGCCGGCTCCCCGCCGGGCCGGAACAGCAGCGGGGCGATTTCGGCTTGGTCGTTACGGGCGGCGATGCGCAGCCAGGAAGGCGTCTGGTAGAAGGTGCAGGTGGGATCCGCCCGGCACAGCTCTTCCCACAGGGGTTCCGGGCAAAGTTCCATGTTTCAGCCGGGGGCGGCCGGAAAAAAAACCGGGATCAAACGCTTTCGTGGGATTCTCCGGCGTCGGACTTTTCCGAGAACACCCGGAGTACGATACGCCCGACGGCGACGGCGATGCCAACCAAGGCGGCGATGCCGATCACCTTGATCCATTTCGATCCCTTCTTTTCTTCGACGGTCATGGCTTCAACCTGCATGGTGGTTTCATTTCTCCTGAGGGCAATATAAAAAACGGAGGAGGCAGCGTCCAGGTTACGGGGTTTCCTTCCCCTCGGCTTCCATGGTGGCCGACAGGATTTCCGACTGGTTGCGCAAAAGATTCTTCATGCGGAGAAAGAACTGCTGCTTCTGGTTCTCCAGGGAGTGGATCTCGGCCTTGAGCGCGGACATGCGCTCCCGGGAGTCGTGCATTTCCGCTTCCGCCTTGTGGCGGGCTTCCTTGAGGATGAGCTCGGCCTCGTGATCGGCCGTTTTCACCTTCTCCTCCAGGGTTTGCTGCATGGTCACCACGGCGTCCTGAAGGGTTTTCTCGATCAGCCGGTAATGGTTGACGCGCTCCTCCGACACCTTGAGCCGTTCGGACAGTTGGGCGTTCTGGCGGTTCAGCTCCTCGAAATCCTTGGAGATCGACTCCAACAGGGCGCGCACCTCGTCGGGGTCACAGCCCCGCCACTTGGAGGTGAATTCATGCTTCTTGATGTCGAGCGGCGTAATCATCGCGTCCTCCGCCGGCGGGCTGGTGGATTAAAAGTGCAAAAAAGGGGCGTGAATCCCAGCATCACGGCTCGTGGCAGTCGTTCCCGCAATCGTCGGCTTCGCATTGCCCCGATTGCAGGGTGATGTGGTGGACGCCGAAGCGCGCTTGCAAATCGCGGCGCAATCCGGCCACCACTTCCTGTTCCGAATCCTTGCCGGCCGCGGTGGTGATATGGGCGCTCAAGTAGAGATCGCGCCCGCTCAAGGTCCAAAGATGCAGGTCATGCACTTCCCGGATCTGCGGAAGCGCGAGCATGGCTTGACGGACGGATTCGGGATTCACCCCTTTGGGCGCGCCCTCGACCAGGATATGCGCGCTCTTGCGCAGTATCCTCGCCGCTCCCATGCCGATCACGCCGGCGATCAGCAAGGTCGCGGCCGGATCCGTCCACAACCAGCCGCGCCAATGCAGCAGCGCCCCGGCCAGCAAGGCGGCGGCCGATCCCAGGGCATCGCCGACGACATGCCATAGCGCGCTTTCCTCGTTGAGATTCTTTTCCTCGCCGGCCCGGTGCAGGAAGGAGAGAACGCCGAGGTTGAGAATGAGTCCCGCCAGGGCCACGGCCATCATGGGGCCCGACGCCACCGGTTGCGGATGCCAAAGGCGGATTCCGGCCTTCACGGCCAATCCGAGGCTCAGCACCAGCAGGACGACGGCATTGGCGAAGGCCGCCAGCACTTCGAAGCGCTTGAAGCCGAAGGTTTTTTCGGAGGTGGGCCGACGCAGGCTGATGCGGGCGGCCCCGGCCGCCAGTCCCAAGGCCAGGGCATCGGAGAGCATGTGGAAGGAATCGGAAATGAGCGCCAGGGAGTTGGCCCAAATTCCGGCCGCGGCCTCCACGGCCATGAAAATGGCCGTCAGCCAAAAGCAGGCCAAAAGGCGCGCATGCGACCGCTCAACGGAATGGGAATAAGTTGAAATCAACCGTTACCTCTTCGGGGATTAGAATAGCAGGCGAAGAGGAAGCGGGCAAGGGGGATGCGCCCGGTAGGGGGCAACCCGCGCGTTGCCCCCTACTGGGCGCGCAACGCCGCCAAGGAATCGCGCCACCATCCGGAGGCCACGGTCACATAGGCCCGTATCAAGGTGTCCTCCCGCGCGGAAAGTTTGGCTTCCACCCACATGCTGTCCATGATGGACGGCCAATCGGAGGGAGCATAACGCTTGAGACGCGGCAGGGAATGGCAGCCATCGCATTTGGACACGAACAATTGCATTCCCTCGTGCAGCCAAGGCAAAGTGGTTTCGATCCCATGCTGTTCGGCCCAGCGCAGATGGCTTTCCCCGGGTTCGGGAATGGATCCGGCGCAGGCCAGGAGCGCGAGCCCCCAAACCCAGCCGGCCCAAGCGCCGCGCGGCCTAGAGATGGAGGGAGAAGAGAATGCGGGTTTCCAGGGCTTCATGATCGTTGAGTTCGCGCGCCCCGCCCGTGGTTTTGAAGCCGGGCAATTGGGGCATGGCGGTAATGGTAAGCCACCAGGCTTTGGCCAGGTAAGCCACGGTGGGACCGAGGAACAGCGCGGAGTATTGGAATTTCATGGCGTCGTTCGCGTCCTTGAGAAAACGGCTGTGGTTGCGCAGTTCCAAGCCCAGGGACAGGGACGGGAAAGGCGAATAGCCGCCGGCCAAATCGACCTCGAATTCCTGCTCTTCCAATTTTCCGGTTCGCGTCTTCAACCCGGATGAGCTGACGAGGTTGGCGGCCAAAAGCAGCGGCCCCGCCTGCTTGTCGAACAAGGCCTTGCCTTCGAGTTCGACGGCGTCGGTGTTATAGCCGGCCTCCCCGTACAGGGCGAAGCCCAGCGGATCCGCGGACGGATCGGAGAACTTGTATTTCCATTCCGAGGAAAATCCCTGCCAGGAGAATTCGGTGGCCAGGCTGCCGCCTCCCGTGTCCGCCGTGGTTTGGCTCCAATTGAGATAGAAGGAGGTTTGCAGGCGGTCGGTGAGGCCGGTTTCGAATTCCATGCGGTGATCGAGTTGGGAGTAGAAATGAACGCGACCGACGCGGGCCGTGGTCCACAGCTCCAATTCCCGCGCGCCTTGGGGCAAGGTGCGGGTTTCGTAGGTGTAGCCGAAATGGCGATCGTTGGCCGAGGCGGCGGCGCACAGCAGCAGAACGCCGATGAAGGTCCGGGGAAGAGGCGGGTGTTTTCGCCGCATGGGATCTCCTGGGCGGTGGTTCTTTCCCAAGAGTAATCCCAAATCGTATTAAGATCAAGACTTAGTCTCGATCTTTACTAACCCCCCCTCAATGCTTTTCCCGCCAGGCCTGCAGCAGCGGCCCCCAGCGGGCGCGCACGGAAACCGGCGATTCGTCGAAATGGTTCACGAGGATGGTGAAGGCCAGCAGCCGCCCGGATTCGGCCCGGATATAACCGGCCAAGGCGGCGGCCCCTCCCATGCTGCCGGTTTTGGTCCATAGTTTTCCCCACAGGCCGTCCGCGTAGGAGGCGGGTTTGAGGGGGCAGTTTTTGCCTCCGAGCAAAGTCTCGCGCCAGACGGGGAACCAGGGTTTTCGGGAACACGCGCACAGCAATCGGACCAGGGCCGCCGGGGTGAGTTCGTCCCGGCGCGAAAGCCCGTTACCGTCCACGAGGCGCAATTCCTCCGAGACTCCGGGAAGATTTTTTTCGAGCCAGGTTTGCAGGGCTTTAAGGCCGCCCGCGGAACCCTTGACGTCTCCGGACAGGGCCAAAAGCTGGGCCGCGTAGAAATTGTCGCTGTACCCGTGCACGGCGGCGACGAGTTCGATCAAGGCGGGGGACAGGTGTTCGGCCAACCGTAGGGTATCAGGAGGTATGGGAGGAAAGAGCGGTAAGGGATCGGCAGGCCCCCCCTGCTCCGTTCCCCCCTGCCCCCCGCGGGGGGCAGGGGAAGCGGATGAGGGGGCGAGGGTAACACCGTGGCTACGGAGATAATCCTCGAATTCCCGCGCGCAGGTCCAGGCGGGATCGGGGAGGCTGCCTTTGATTTCCAAGGGTTGCCGCCCGGCGGGGCAGGTTCCCGTGACCAGGCGCGGGGTATTGCGGAACGCTCCCAGGATATTGCAGGAGTCCCCGTTGCCGGGATCGGAGGTGCGCGCCGCGACTTGGAAGAAGGAGATGCCCGCGTGTTGCGGATTGGTGCCGAGCGCCGTCAACGCATGTCCGGCTTCCGCGGCTCCATCGAGTTTGAGCGTGAAGGCATTGTCGTGAAAACAAAGTCCCGAAGGCGCCGCGCCGTAATAATTGCCCACGTCCTCCCACAGTGCTCCTTGGGCCGGGGCTTCGGAGGCGATCAAAGTTCCATCGACCCGGATATTTCCTTGCACCGCGCGGATCCCCGCTTTTTCCAAGGCCTCCGAGAAAAGGCCGAACACCGCTTCGGGGCGCTGCGTGGAATCCCCGCGTTCGCTCCCCAGCGCCGGATTGCCGCCGCCGCGAATCCATAAGTCCCCACGGAGGACGCCGTTTTCGATTTTTCCGGTGCGGTAAAGAACCGTGGGGAACCGTTGCGCCGGGCCGAGTTTATCGAGGGCGAAGGCCGTGGTGAAAAGCTTCACCACCGAAGCCGGAGTGAAGAAACGTCGGCTGCCGTTTTCCGCCAGGATTTTCCCGGTTTTGGCGTCGGCGAGGGCATAGCCCCATTGGGAATGCGCCGGCGGATCCAAACGGGCCGGGGCGTGGATAGGGGAAGGAGCCGAATCCGCGGGGGCGACGAGGGAATCGGGCTCTCCCGCCATCGCCGCGAAGAATCCGCCCCATACCACGGAAGCGATTTTGAAATGGACCCGCATTGGCACGCTGTAAATCTAAATCGGGCGGAGTTCTACCTTTTCGCCCATGAACGCCGCGACTCCCGCCACCCCCAATACCGTGGCGCATTCGCGCTTGGAATCCTCGGAACTGATCCTGCAATCGGATCTCAATTCCATGGGCCATCTGTTCGGCGGGCGCCTGGTCAGCATCATCGACAAGGTGGCGGCCATTTGCGCCGCCAAGCATATCCGCGGACCCGCGGTGACCTTGTCCATCGACAACCTGGTGTTCCGAAGACCGGTGCGCGTGGGATCCATCCTCACCGTGAAGGCCAGCGTCAACCGCGTATTCCGCCGCTCGCTGGAAGTGGGCGTGGTCGTGCTTTCGCTGCCCCCGGGCGGCGCGGAATCCGAGCATGTCTGCACCGCCTATCTCACCTTCGTGGCCCTGAACGCCGCCGGAAAATCGGTAGAAATCCCTCCGGTTCTTCCCGAAACCGAAGAGGAAAAACGGCGCTTCGAACAAGCCGGGATACGCCGCGATCATCGCCTGGCTCTCCGTACTCAATTGGGAAAACGCCGCCCCGAGCCTGTCGAGGGGGGCTGAAATGAAACTCCGGGTGGGACTATGCCAGATGCGCGTGCATCCGGGAGAACCGGCCCGCAACGCCGAAACCGTGCTGCGCTGGATGGAGGACGCCCGCGATCAGGCCGACCTCCTGGTTTTTCCGGAACTCTGCCTCCCCGGTTACATACTCGGCGACGCGTGGGAACGTCCCGCGTTTCTCAGGGATTGCGAGCATTGGGCGGCGCGCATCGTCGACGCCACGGGGAACGGTCCGGCAGTGGTGTTCGGCACCGTGGCCGTGGACTGGGACCAGAAGGGAGAGGACGGGCGGGCGCGCAAGTTCAACGCTTATATCGCGGCGTCCGGGGGCAAGGCTCTGGTTCATCCCGCTTTGGAAAAAGCCTTCGGGATCAAAACACTTTTGCCGAATTACCGCGAGTTCGACGACACGCGGCATTTTTACGATCTGCGCAAACTGGCCCTGGAATCGGGCCATCCTTGGAATGAGTTCATCGAGCCGTTGGCCTGGGAAATCGCGGGCGGACGTTTCCGCGTCGGCGTGGCGATTTGCGAGGATACCTGGGAAGACGATTACGCGCAAAAGCCCATGGAGGTGCTGGCGCGCAAGCGCCCCGATTTCGTGCTCAACCTCAG
>JBGPFT010000021.1:0-14409 GCA_041483475.1 Fibrobacteria bacterium
CTCCATCCGGTTTTCCCTGCCGTCCACCTTCAACCGGGTGGACTATCGCGTCCGCATCTTCGACTTCCAAGGCCGCCGGGTTTGGGAAAAATCCTGGAAAGGCGGAGCGCTCCTGAGCTTGGCTTGGGACGGCCGTGATCTGAACGGCAACACCCTTCCCGCGGGCCAATACCATTTGCTGGTCGATGCCCAGGTCCCCGACAAGCCCGCATTCCAGGCAAAAAGAAAATTGATTAAGCTGCGCTAGCGACTTAGTGGAACAGCTCTTTGAAGCGGTCCCAGTCGCTGGACGGGATATACGAAAGGCTTTGGTTTTGCGCGGGAGCCAAGGCAGCCGGCCTCGGGCCGCCCGCGAGCAGCCGCTCCAACCCCAGCACCAGCAAACCTACGACGCCCAGCAGCACGAGTTTGCGCATGATCAGCAAGCTACAAAGGCGGGAATTTCCAGACCACCTAGTTCCGGTAAACCATGTCCAGGTGATTTTCGACTTTTGCTGTTTTGGGAAGGCTTGAAAGCCATTGCTGGTAGAGGCTGTTGATAAGGTGGGAATCCCCCTGGGCCAGGGCCGCGCGCGCGCTTTTGATTTTTGCGTTTTCGTCGACGGTTTGGCGCTGGAGGAGCTTGGCCACCACGGCCCCATGGGCGGCCACGCGCACGGGGCCCCATTCCCCTTCCTTTTGCCGGAAGCAGCGCAATAGCTCCGGGCTGCCGTATCCGAATACGGGGACATAGGTTTCGGCGGCGATGAGAGCGGTGCTGTCTAGGATGGCCTTGCCGACGCGGGCCCCGCCGGCCGAGACGATTTGCGGGCGCAGCTTTTCCATTTCCCTGCGGGCCAGTTCCATCTGTTCCGACTTGTCCAAAGCGGCGGCGATGTTTTCCCGCGCGCGCTCGAAAACTCGCCCCTTCGGGTAATGGGCGGCGCGCTCGAAAACGTACAGGCCCTCTTCGTTCTGGAGGACGTCGGAAACTTTGGCTTTCTTTTCATGGGGGCTGAACGCGAAGGATTGCACTCCCGCGAGATAGGCCCCGCCCAAGGGCAGCGCGCCGCCTTTTTCGAAAATGGCGGTTTTCTCCACGGACAAACCCCGGGTTTTAGCTGCGGCTTCGAGGCCATCCTTCTCGGCATCGTCCCGCAGGTGATCGGCGAAGTCGGTGAGGCTGTCGAGGGTTTCGGTGCCCGCGGTGATCTTGAGCAGGATGTGGCTGACCGCCGCTTTTTCCACGCCGTCCTTTTCCCGCTTTTTTTCGTGGAGGAGGATGACGTGGATTCCGTACTGGGTCAGCACGGGATCGGAGATCTCCCCGGGGTTCAGGCGGAAGGCGGCGTCGGCGAAAGGCGGTACCCAAGTGCCGCGGGGTTGCGGGCCGCCCAGGCGGCCCCCGCTGTCGGCGCTGCCTGGATCGTTGGAATAGCTCTTCGCCAAATCCGCGAAGCTTTCCCCGCCTTGGGCGCGTTGTTTCAATTCCCGGGCGAATTCCCGCATCAGCGCCGTGTCATGGGAAGAGGGGTGGACGGGAATGCGCGCGTAGCGGAGGCTGGCCGCTTCTTCCTTGAAGAAGAAGCTGTCGGGATGCGCGTCGAAATGGGCGCGAAGGTCGGCCTCAGCGTACTTTTCCTTGGGGACGGGGAAGGAATCGGCCGACACGGCGTAGAAGCGGATGCGACCGGAGCTTTCGCGCATTTCGCTGACGAAGGCTTCTTCCAGCTCGGTGCGATGCACTTGGGACTTCAGCATTTCCTGCAATTGCAATTGGGGGATCACGGAGTTTTTGAGTTGCGACTCCAGCGCGCGCATCCCCAGGCGGTCATACACGGAATCCTGTGCCAGCCAATTGCGGAAACGCAGGGTGTCCAAGGTGGAATCGCGGAGGAAGACGGGGACGCGATCGGGGCCTTCGAAACGGGCGAGGGAATTTCCCACGTCGAGGGGATGCTGGAGCAGATAGTCCTGCATCTCCGGCACCGAGGCGACGAGCCGGTAGGCGCGGATGTTTTTCTGGAGCAGCATCTCCTGCACCTTGTATTGGAGCAGGTTCTCGCGCATTTGCGCGAGTTGGATCCCTTCCGGGGCCTTGCCCGTGCGCCCCTCCTCGTTGCGGATATAGGTTTTCATCTCCTGCTGGAAGGAAGCGATGGGAATTTCCTCGCCGTCCACGCTGCCGATGTAATCGCCGTGCAGACCGTATCCCTGGCGCGAGGCCCCGGCCCGGTCCATGAAGATGAGGCCGAAGGCGACCAGCACGGTGGCGAGAATGATCACCCACTTGGCATGGTTTTTCATCCACATGATGCTCATAAAACGCTCCGCGAAGTCACGCCGGAAAGGCGCAGGCCGGGGCCGTAAAGGTAACACCGGCATTGCTATTTTCGCGCTTCCGAAGAGGATTGCGAGCGACGTGTACGACTTCATCGTGGTGGGTTCCGGCATCGCCGGCCTTTCCTTTGCCCTGCGGGCCGCGCGGCATGGCCGGGTGCTGGTGCTCACCAAGCAGTTGAGCGGAGCGGGCTCGACGCATTTGGCTCAAGGCGGTATCGCCTCGGTCATGGATCCCTCCGATTCCCTCGGCCGTCATATCCAGGACACCTTGACGGCTGGCGCCGGCCTGTGCCGGAGGGATAGGGTCGAACTCCTGGTCTCGCGCGGGCCGGAAGCGATACGCGCCTTGGTGGAATGGGGGGCCCGCTTCACCCGCGCCACGGCGCAGGGGAGGGCCCGGGGAATCCTTTTTGATCTGGCCCGGGAAGGCGGCCATTCCAGTTCCCGCATCGTCCACGCCGAGGACGTCACCGGGCGCGAGATCCAGCGCGCCTTGATCGAAGCCGTGCGCCACCACCGGAACGTGACCGTGCGCGAGAACGCCATGGCCATCGATTTGGTGACTGCCAAGCATTTGCGTCGGGGCGAGCGCGAAAGCGGCCCCAGTCGGGCCTACGGCGTTTACGCCTTCGACATGGCCCGCAAACGCATCGAAATGCATTTGGCGGCGGCCACCGTGCTTTGCACCGGGGGAGTGGGGCAGCTGTACAGCCACACCACCAATGATTCCGTGTCCACCGGCGACGGCATCGCCATGGCGTATCGCGCCGGTGCGGCGGTGGAGGACATGGAATTCATGCAATTCCATCCGACCGCTTTCTACAACCCGGGGCATCCCACTTACCTCATTTCCGAGGCCCTGCGCGGCCATGGCGGCGTGTTGCGCAATCGGCGTGGGGAAGCCTTCATGGACAAGGTTCATCCCCTGAAGTCTCTGGCGCCGCGCGACATCGTGGCCCGGGCCATCGACGCGGAGATGAAACGCAGCGGGCAGCCCTGCGTATTCCTGGACATGACCCACGGGAGACAATCCGGGCTGCGGCGTCGCTTCCCCAACATCTACCGCCATTGCCTGGAGCATGGGACGGACATGGCCCGCCAATGGATCCCCGTGGTGCCGGCCGCGCATTTCATCTGCGGCGGCGTGAAAGTGAACGGCGACTCGGTCTCGGAACTGGAGAATCTCTACGCCGTGGGGGAAACCGCCTGCACCGAAGTGCATGGCGCCAACCGGTTGGGCAGCAATTCCCTGCTGGAAGGGGTGGTGTTCTCGGAGCGGGCCCTGCGCCGCATCCTGGAAACTTCCCCGGCGCGTCCCGCGCGCCGCCGTTTCCGGGAATGGGACAGCTTCCGCTTCAAGCCGGCGCCGGAAACCATCATTTATTCCCATTCCCTCGAAACCATCCGCTCCACCATGTGGCATTACGTGGGCATCGTGCGCAGCGATTTCCGGCTGGCTCGCGCCGCCGAATTCCTGCGCGTCATCAGCCGCCAAACCCAGGCCGATTATTGGTCCTTTTCCATGGAACCCGATTTGATCGAATTGCGCAACCTCACCTTATGCGCGGAGCTCATCGTGACCGCCGCCCGGCGGCGCAAGGAATCGCGGGGTCTGCATTACAATGTGGATCATCCCAATACTTTGCCCTACGCGCGGCATACGGTGTTGCGATCGCCGGCATCGCGGAGGCGATGACGTTCCGTGGCCGTTTCCGCCGCCCCCTGGATTTTCCTCTCCGTCGCGGCGGTGGGCCTGGCGCTTTCGGCCTTCCTTCATTTCCGCTCCCCGATTTCCCGCCGGATTCCGATCCTGCTCTCGGCCGCCGCCTGGCTGGGTCTCGCGGCTTTGATGGCGCGGCCCCTGTGGGTTTCGACGCGCGTGGTTTACCATCCCCCTACTGTCGCGTTGGGTGTGGATCTCAGCCCGAGCTACGCGCGCGGAGAAACGCTCCGGATCGGGGACTGGGTGCGGCGCAGCATGGGCGCGATCCGCGATCATTACGCCGCATTGGGATTTCACGTAACGGAATTCGGGTTCCGGGAAGCGAAGTTTCCGGATTCCCTGGAAGTTCCCAATCTTCAGGCGATATTTCTTTGGTCGGACGGGCGCTTTCCTGCTCGCGGTTGGCCGGCGCTGGTATATCCCGTGATCGGGCGCGCGGGAGCTTTCTCCGAAGTGCAGGGTGAAAGCGTCGTCGTGGATTCCGTCTCCGAAGATTCCGGTGCCGAAGCCTCGGTGGAATGGCGGTCGTTGGGGTCGGGGGGGGCCGCGCGGCTTGAGGTTCAGGCCGGTGGAAAAACGTTGTGGCGGGAGCGGCTGCCGAATTCGGGAACGCCCCCGGGAACTTTGTTGCGCCGCGTTTTCAAATTGTCTCCGCGCATGTCCGCGGAGATATCCGGATCCCAATCGCCGCTGGCCTTGATCCGGCCGGAAGCGGATTCCGCGAATGTTTTTTCGGCGAATGATACCCTGGATATCCGCCTCGCCGGCCGCGCGCGCGCCCGGCATTTCTTCGCGCGCCCTTTGCGATCGCTGGAGGAAAGAGGATTGGTGGACGCCCTTCTGGCGGCCGAATCCCTGGCGGTGTCCGCTGTGTCCGCGTCGGCGGCTCCGGGGTTGCAACCGGGCGACGTGATTTGGGCGAGGGCTTCCTCCGCGGTTTTCGCCCCCCATGGAGCGACGGTGGTATCGTACTCCTTTCCCCAGGAAGGGGGAGGTTCCCGAGCTTTTTCTTCGGAAGCGCGCGTGGCTTGGGGCGAAACCGCCGTGCCCTTCCTGCCCGCCGGGGTTTTGCGCCTGGGGGATTTAGGAGAGGGCCTTTGGGTACTGGACAAGCCGGACTCCATGACGGAAACGCTGGCTTGGGCCGAGGAAGGAGGACGTAAAGGCGCGCTCCTATCCCGGAAGGGAACCGGGGAAACTTTCGTTTTCAAATTCGCATCGCCGCGCTTGTGGGCCTCGGCCTTCAGGCCCGATGCCGATGATCGCGTTCGCGCCCTGCAACGGCGCTGGGTGCAAGGGGTGGGGAATCTGGCTCATCATCAAGCCGCCTCGGTCAAGGGCGCGTTGGCGGGGAATCCAAAAACCCGGGATCCGGAAATCCAACTGCGATCGCGCCTGGGGATCGATCGGGAAGCCCTTTCCGCGTTAGGCGCTTCGACCCATGGCGCCGCGTTGTTCGACACGGCTGCGGACGGAACGAAAAATTTTTCCCATTCCCTACCGGATTTTCCACGCGGACATTTGCGTGTGGAAAACCGGAACTCCCGCCCGCTTTTTCCCTTTACGGGAATGGCTTTCGCAGTAGCGGGGTTTTTATGCGCCGCGTGGGCGTTGAGGAAGAAATTCCATCTGGATTAGCTGCTCTTTTGTGCAGTCATTTTTCCTCCGCGACTTCATCCCCTTCCCGTAATTCCTGAATCCATCGACTGTTGCCGAGGCCGGGAAAAATTTCGGAAATTCTTTTATGGCTTCAGGGTAATTATGGTAGATTTTGGGTAATTCTGGAAAAGAAAGGAATGGGAATGCGGATGCGCCTGGAGTCCTTTATTGGCAAGGCGACGTTGGCGGTGGATGCCGCCGGCCGCACCAATCTCCCCAAGGAGTTCCGCAAGGTCCTTTCAATGGAGAACAAGGGGCAGGTGGTCGTCACCATCGCGGTGGCCCACACCCTGGCGCTGTATCCGTTGGCCGAGTGGAGCCGCTACGTTCAATCCCTTTCGGAAGGCCGCGGACCCGATCGGGCCAAGTTCCGGACGCGCATCACCGCCATGGCCAGGCTTTCCAAGTTGGACACGCAGAATCGCATTACTATCACCCCGGAACAGCTGAGTTACGCCGGCATTCAGGGCGAAGTGACTTTCGTGGGTGACGGAGCCCGCATACGCCTGTGGTCTCCCAAACGCTATGCCGCTGAGATCGAGACCATCACCCCGGCCGAAGAAACCCAATTCGAGAACTGGTTTTGAGTTTGGATTCGGCGATGTCCTTTTACCATCGCAGCGTGCTTCAGCGGGAGACGGTCGATCTCCTCGTGACCAATCGCGACGCCGCCTATCTCGACGCCACCTTAGGAGGGGGCGGGCATGCCCTGGAAGTACTGGGGCGGCTGGGTCTCCGCGGCAGCCTCATCGGCTTGGACCGCGATCCCGAAGCCATCGCCCATTGCCGGCAATTGCTGGGTGGCGATCGGCGCGCGAGCCTGCACCTTTCGGCTTTTTCCCGCCTCGGGGATTTCTGCGCTCCGGCTTCGTTGGCCGGGGCTCTGTTTGATTTGGGAGTGAGTTCGCGCCAAATCGATTCCCGCGAACGGGGTTTTTCTTTCGCGGCCGGGACGCCGCTGGATATGCGCATGGGTCCCGATGCCGAAACCACGGCGTTGGAATGGCTGCGCACCGCCACCGAGGAGGAATTGGCGGAATGCTTCCGGCGGCATTCCGACTTGGAGCGTCCCAGGGCGCTGGCGCGCCGCGTGCGCGCATTGCTGCAGAGGGAGTCGGCGCCCGACAGCAATCTTCTGCTCCGCGCCGTATCCGACGTGTACGGAGGCGGAAAGGATCCGCAGCGCACTTTGGCGCGGGTGTTTCAGGCCATCCGCATGCGGGTGAACCGGGAATTGCCCGAGGTGCGCGAAGGCCTGTCGGCCGCGGTGACGGCCCTGGCCAAGGGCGGGCGCCTGTGCGTGTTGAGCTATCACTCGACCGAAGATCGCGAGGTCAAGGAAACCTTCCGTGAATTCGAAAGGGACTGTTGTTGTCCTCCGGATTGGCCGGTGTGCCGGTGCGGGGGAGGGCATCGCTCTCTGAGAAAGGTGTTGCGCAAGCCCATGGGAGCCGGAGCGCAGGAAACGGCGGCGAATCCCCGCGCCCGCAGCGCCAAGCTGCGCGTCATGGAAAGGGTGTGACATGCGCCGGGTCAAGTTGCGGGCGGTGATCGCATGGATGGCCCTGGTTCTCCTCGGGGCCATGTCCTTGCTCTGCCTGGTCTGGAAGCAACATGAATACGCCCGTCTGGCGCGCGCTTTGGACGAAGGCGAAAAACAAAGGACGCAATTGCAGAGCGGATTGATGCTGCTTGAAACCGAGGTGCGCGCTTTGCGCCAGCCGGCGCGCCTCGAAGCCATGGCGCGCGGGCGTTTCGGCTTGATCGATCCCGGCCCGCCCATCGCGGTGCGGTCTGAAGGAGGGTCCGCGTGGCGGGCAAACGGCTGGTGACCTTGGGCGCGATTTTCGGTCTCGCCTGGACGGCGTTGGCCGCGCGTGTATTCTGGGTGCAGGTATTGCAATCCGGCCATTACAGCGAATTGGAGGCGGGGCAAAGCCAGCGCCGCCATGTGCTTCTCCCCCGGCGCGGGGAGATCTTCGATCGGGCCGGGAACCTGCTGGTCGCCAACATGGAGGAAAGCGGTGGCGCATCCAGTGGCTTGTCCGCCAAGGGCGGGAGGATTTGCCCTAACGGGCCGATGGCGGGTCAGGTGCTCGGAGTGGTGAGCCGCGATGGATACGGACAGTCGGGGCTGGAGTTCCATCTCGATCGCGACTTGCGCGGCACCGACGGCTGGCGTTACGCCCGCTTCGACAGCCGGAAGCGTTACGCGCCGGGAACCGAGGATCGCGCCAACCAACCCGTGGACGGCTTGGGGGTCACGCTCACCCTCGACGCCAAGGTGCAGGAGATTACGGAGCTCGCCCTGGAACGGGGCGTACGGCGCTCGGGGGCCAAGCAGGGCGTGGCCATCGTGGTGGAGCCCGCCAGCGGGGATATCCTGGCCATGGCCAATGTTCCGTTTTTCAACCCGAACTCGCACGATGGCCGGGAAGGGGTGAACTGGAAGAATCAGGCCGTCGTCAAGTTCTACGAGCCGGGATCCACCTTCAAAATCATCACCGCGGCGGCGCTTTTGGAGGAGCGCCGCATGGCGCCCGCCGACACCGTGGACGCGGAGGGCGGCGAATATCAAATCGCGGGCGAAACCATCCGCGACACGCATCCCCTGGGGCGGATTTCCTTCACCGACGCCTTGGCCCATTCCTCCAACATCGCTTTCGCCAAGATGTCGGCGCGCCTGCAGCCCGTCGTCTTCTACAAATACATCCGCTCCTTCGGCTTCGGCATGAAAACGGGAGTGTCCCTGCCGGCCGAGGAAAGCGGGTTGCTGAAGCCTTTGCGGGAATGGAGCGGCCGATCGCAACCGACCTTGGCCTTCGGGCATGAAATCGCCGTGACGCCCTTGCAGATGATCATGGCCGCTGCCGCCGTGGCGAACGGAGGCATGTTGATGCGGCCCCGGTTGGTGAAGGCCTGGGTGGACGGGGAAGGCAAGACGGTGCGCGAGGAGTCGACGCGCGAGGTGCGACGCGTGGTTTCCGAAGCCACGGCGGCCACGCTGCGTTCCATGCTGCGGGCCGTGGTGGAGTACGGCACGGCGGCCGAGATCCGGCATCCCTACATCCCCATCGCCGGGAAAACCGGAACGGCGGAAAAGATCGACGCCGCCACGGGCAAATACGTCAAGGGGCTTTTCAATTCCTCCTTCGTCGGCATGGCGCCGGCGGACAAACCCGCTTTCGTATGCCTCGTATTGCTCGACGAGCCGGAGCAACTCAAATACGGCGGCCAAAGCGCCGCACCCGTGTTCCGCGAAATCCTCGATCGCCTGATCGTGGAATGGAATTGGTTCCCCACGAACACAGCACCTCCGGCGTCTCCGCCCCTCGCCGCCGCCTCTTTTGCGCCCCCCCGAACCTTCCCCAGTTCCGCTTCCGTGATGCCGGATCTCACCAACGCCACTTTGCGGGACGCGTTGCTCCGCCTACGGGAAATCGGCGCAGAAGTCGAATATACGGGTGAGGGGCGGGTGGTCGGCCAACAACCGGCTCCGGGCATGCCGCTGCGCCGGGGCATGCTTTGCCGGATCACCTTGGGATGGATGGGATGAGCGCCGGAATGGCCTTGTCCGCATTGCTGTCTTCGGTCGGACTGTCCGTTCCCAAGGGAATGGAATCGTTAATCATCGCGGGCTTGAAGCTGGATTCGCGTCAAGTCGGGCCGGGCGATCTCTTTCTGGCCTTGCGCGGCGCCAAGGCGGACGGAGCGGATTTTTTGGAAGAAGCGATTCGTCGCGGAGCTGCGGCCGTGATCCGCGAAACGGAGATTCCGAATTTGCGCGCCTTCGTCGGGCCGTTGTTCGATGCTTGGCACGATTTCCCTTCGCGTAAGCTCGCGGCTTTCGGAGTCACGGGCACCAATGGGAAATCCACCACCACGCGCCTCATCGCTTCCATCCTGCGCGCCGCGGGGCGCAAGGTGGTATCGCTGGGCACGATTTTCTACGAGGTGGGCGACGAGGTATTCCCTTCCCATTTGACCACCCCGTCCCCGGACGTGTTCTTCGATTTGCTGGCGCGCGGAGTGCGGAAAGGCTGCGATGCCTTGGTCATGGAGGTTTCCTCCCATGCGCTAAGCCAGGATCGCGTGCTGGGCATGCGGTTCCAGCGCGCCGTTTTCACCAATCTCACCCAGGATCATTTCGACTTCCACGAGGGCTTCGAGGATTATTTCGCGGCCAAGAAAAAGCTGTTCACCGAATATCTGGAAGAGGGCGGATTGGGCATCGTCAACCTCGATTCGCCCTACGGCGAACGCCTGCTCAAGGAATGGAAGGGCCCGCGCCTCTCCTTTTCCCGCGCGGAGACTCCGGCAGGCAAGGCCGCCGACGTGACGCTGCGCGGTCGGGAGCTCTCTCTGGCGGGTACGCAATTGACCCTGTCGCATCGCGGCCGGGAATTCACGGTGCGATCGCGCCTGGTCGGGGCCCTCAACGTCGAAAATCTTCTGGCCGCCGCCGCTTTCGGGTTGTCCCTGGATTTACCGCATGCGACCATCGCCGCGGGTTTGGCCCAGGTGACGGTGCCCGGCCGCAACGAGGTGTTCCGGCTGCCCGTTCCCGGCGCTTTCGCCGTGGTGGATTACGCCCATTCCCCGGACGCGCTGGAACGCGTATTGGAAAGCCTCCGGCCGCTGACCCCGGGACGCCTCTACTGCGCTTTCGGCTGCGGCGGGGATCGCGATCGCAAGAAGCGGCCCCTCATGGGAGGCATCGCCGAACGCCTGGCGGATCGCGTGATGCTGACCAGCGACAATCCCCGCAGCGAGGATCCGGAAGCCATCCTGAACGAAATCCGGGGCGGCATGCAAAGGCCCGAGGCGGCGGAGATGAAGGCGGATCGCCGCCTCGCGATTCGGACCAGCCTGGAAAAATTGGAGCCCGGAGATTGCCTGTTGGTGGCGGGCAAGGGGCATGAGGACACTCAAATCACGGGGTCGGAACGCCGGCATTTCAGCGATCAGGAGGAGATCTCTGCCTGGGCGCGCGAACGGGATCCTTCGTGGAGCTGAACGTGGAGGAAATCGCAAGTCTGTTGCAGGTGGCGCCGGAGGGGCCCAAGCCTCCGCGGCGACGGGTGGAAATCACCACGGATTCGCGCTCCTTCCGGCCGGGACAGGTGTTCTGGGCGCTGCGGGGGCCCCATTTCGACGGGCATGCGTATGTGGAAAGTTGTTTTCAAAAAGGAGGGATCGCCGCCGTGGTGGATCGAGAATGGTTCGAGAAAAATGGCAAGCCGACGCGCGTATACGTGCCCGTGGGCGACACGCAACAGGCTTTGCTGGCCCTGGCCCAGGCTTACGCGGTGCGCTTCCGGATCCCGAAAATCGCGGTGACCGGAAGCAACGGAAAGACCACGACCAAGGACATGATCGCCGCCGTGCTGCGCCGCTCGGGGCCGACGCTGGCGACCGAGGGCAATTTCAACAATCATATCGGCGTGCCGCTTACCTTGTTCGGCCTGCGCCGCACCCATCGCTACGCGGTGCTGGAAATGGGCACCAACCATCTTGGCGAGATCCGAACATTGAGCGAAACCGCGCGCCCCAATCTCGCGGTGGTGACCAATGTCGGCTGGTCGCATCTGGAACATTTCGGCACTCGCGAAGCCATCCGCGACGAGAAGCTTTCCATCACCGCGGGATTTCCCGCATCGGGGACGCTGTTCCTGAACGTGGATGACCCGCTGCTGTGCGACGTCCGTCCCCCGGATTGCCGGATGATCACCTTCGGCATCCACCGCGGGCAGATCCGTCCCGACGATGTCGACCTCGGCCCCGACGGTTGCGCCTCCTTCCGCATCGGCCGCGTGCGCTTCCGGCTCAACGCTCCCGGTTTGCACAACGTGTACAACGCGCTGGCCGCCGTGGCCGTGGGGCTGCACTTGCGCGTTTCCAAGGGGGACGCCGCCGCCGCCCTGGCCGCGTTCTCGCCGCCGAAGTTCCGCATGCAGGTGAAAAGGCTGGGTTCCATCACCGTGTTGGACGATTGCTACAACGCCAATCCTTCGTCCCTGCGCGCGGCGCTGGCGACCTTGGCCGCCACGCAGGCGAAGGGGCGTCGCATCGCGGTGCTGGGGGATATGCTGGAACTCGGCCCCGAGTCGGAAAAATTGCACGCCGAGGCCGGCCGGTATCTCGTCGAAATGGGCGTGGACGAATTGTACACCTTCGGATCGCTGAGCCGACATTTGAATCAGGGCGCGCGCGACAAGGGGCTTGCCCGCCAGGCCGCGCATCATTTCTCCGACTTCGATTTGATGAGTTCCGAGCTGGCGGGGGCGCTCAGGCCCGGCGACGTGGTGCTGGTCAAGGCTTCGCGCGGCCTGCGCCTGGAGCGGGTGTACGAGTCGTTGCGCGGCCGGGCCCAGGCCGGGGCTTTGCGCAACGGGGTGAAATAGGCGGGGAACGGTATGGCGAAGAAGGGAATCAAATTCGACTTGCCGCTATGCATGGGTGTTTTGTGCCTGGTCGGGTTCGGCGTGGTGCTGGTGGCCTCGTCTTCGGCGGACCTGGCGGAATCCAAGGGGTTGCCGGGTTCCTTTTACCTCGCCCAACATCTGAAGAAAGTCCTGATCGGGTTCCTCGCCTTCCTGGTGGGGCTTACCTTGCCCTACAAAACCTGGGAACGCCGGGCCCGGCCCATGTTGTACGCGGCCATCGCTTTGCTTTTGATCGCGGCGATCGCCGGGGGTCGGGTGCATGGAGCGCGCCGCTGGATCCAAATCGCCAGCTTCGGTTTACAACCTTCCGAGCTGGCCAAGCTGGCCTTGATCTTTTTTCTGGCCGGAAACCTGGCCGAAAAGGCCGATGGGATCCGGTTTTTCCGTCGCGGTTTGCTCCCCTCTCTGGTCATGCCTTTGATCGTATTCGCGCTCATCCTGAAGCAGCCCAATTACAGCACGGCGGCCACGGTGTTCTGCATTGCGGTGGCCATGGTATTCGCGGCGGGTTGCCGCGTTTCCCATCTTTTGGCCTTGGGGGCGCCGGCGGTGCCGGCCTTGGCGGCCCTCATGATTTCCAGTCCCTACCGCATGCAGCGGGTCATGGCCTTCCTGCACCCGGAGGAAAACGCCGCGGGCTCTTATCAAAGCCTGCAGGCCCTGATCGGCCTCGGCCACGGCGGAATCTTCGGAACGGGCCCGGGCAGCAGCACGCAGAAGCTGGGGTATTTGCCCATGCCCTTCACCGACACGGTTTTTTCCATTCTGGGGGAGGAATTCGGCTTCGTCGGCGCGATCATCACCCTGCTTTTGCTCGGCTTGGTGGTATGGCGCGGGCTGCGCATCGCGCGGAACTGCGCCGATCGCTTCGGTTCCCTGGCGGCCACCGGACTGGCGACGTCGATCGCCGTCAACACCATCATGCATGTGGGCGTATGCGTCAAGCTGTTCCCCACCACGGGACAAACCTTGCCCTTCATCTCTTATGGCGGAACGTCGCTGCTGGCCAATTTGTTCGGCATGGGGATATTGCTCAACATCAGCGGAACCGCCACAGATCCGGTTCTACGCTCCGAAGTTTCCCCCCCGCGACGCGCTCCCACCCTAACCCCCCGCGCGGGTCAGGTGGGCGCGCGACGCGTCCCGGTCCCAAGGGGAGTGCGCGCATGAAGCCCTCGGCACGGCTGCGAAACCTTCACTTCGTCGGCATCGGCGGGGCGGGCATGTGCGCCCTGGCCGAGGCCTTATCCGGTTTTGGATTCGCGGTGCGCGGATCGGATCGCGTTGACGGACTGGCCTTGCGACGTCTGCGCGGGCTCGGTATCCCGGTGTTCGTGGGCCACGATGCCGTGCAGGTGGATCCCGGTTGCGACGCGGTGGTGTTTTCCGCCGCCGTGGACGCGGAAAACCCGGAAATCCGCGCCGCGCGCTCCCTGGGATTGCCGGTGGTGCGACGCGCCGATTTGCTCGGCTGCCTCATGGCCCGCAAGCACGGATTGGCCGTGGCCGGAACGCATGGGAAAACCACCACCACGGGCATGCTGGTCCATATCCTGCGCGCGGCCGGATGCGATCCCGGTTGGGTGGCGGGTGGGACTTGGGCCGGCGGCGCTCCGGGCCGTTCCGGCGGAGGGGAATTCCTGGTGGCCGAGGCCGACGAATACGATCGCGCCTTCCTTTCCCTGCGGCCGGTTTCGGCCGCAGTGACCAATATCGATTCGGATCATTTGGAGGTTTACGGAACCCTCGGGGCCTTGGACGAGGCTTTCGCGGCTTTTCTGAACAGCTTACCGTTTTTCGGAACGGCGGTGGTGAACGGCGAGGATCCGGGCCTGCAACGGATTCTCGCCCGGTTGACCTGCCGCGTCCGCACTTTCGGCATCAGTTCCGGGGATTACCAAACTCGGCAACTCGAAACCGGCGCCTTCGGCGCGCACTTTTCCCTGTGGCGCTCCGCCGGGGAAATCGGGAAGCTGCGGCTGAGGGTGCCGGGCGTGCACAATGTCGCCAACGCCTTGGCCGCCGCGGCGTTGGCCTTGGAGGAGGAAATTTCCTTCGGCGCCGTGGAGGAAGGCCTGGCGGAGTTTTCCGGCATGCGCCGCCGCATGGAACGAATCGGCGCGCGGCGCGGAGTGACGGTATTTGACGATTACGCCCATCATCCCGCCGAGATCGCGGCGACCTTGCAGGCGGCGCGGCCGTTTTGCCAGGGACGGTTGTGCGCCCTGTTCCAACCGCATCTGTATTCGCGCACCCAAC
>JBGPFT010000022.1:0-13938 GCA_041483475.1 Fibrobacteria bacterium
CTGGCGCGCAAGCGCCCCGATTTCGTGCTCAACCTCAGCGCCTCGCCCTTCACGCGCGGCAAGAACGACAAGCGGCATCGGGTGTTCGGCGCCAAGGCCAAATTCCTGGGCGTGCCGTTGCTGTATGTGAACTGCACGGGCATCCAAAACAACGGGAAAACCCTGTACACCTTCGACGGGCGCAGCACGGTGTACGCGGGCGACGGGTCGGTGCAGCTGGAGATGCCGGCTTATGCTGAACAAGTGGCGGTAGTGGAAGTGGAACAGGGGCAGATGATGCCCGTCGTCGGGGCACCCACAAGGGACGCCCCGACGACGGATGCCGAAACGGCCGCCGAGCTTTTTTCCATCGGCGAGATCCACGATGCTTTGCGCTACGGCGCGGAAAAATTTCTCGAATCCATCGGTTGCCGCAAAGTGGCGCTGGGAATATCGGGCGGCATCGACAGTGCCGTGGCGGCCACGCTGTACCGGGAATTCCTGGGCCCGGAGGAGCTTCTGCTGGTCAGCATGCCCAGCCGCTTCAACAGCCAAACCACGCGAAAGCTGGCCAAGTCGCTGGCGGAAAACCTCGGCTGCTTGTATGCGGAGATTCCCATCGAGGAGGGCGTCAAGCTGGCCCAAAAGCAATTGCACGGCCTTGAAGTCGCCACTATCGACGGAAAACTCCGGACCAAGCTCAAGCTGGAAGGGCTGGCGCTGGAAATCACCCAGGCGCGCGATCGGGGCGCCCGTTTGCTGGCCGCCGTGGCCGCGGCTTTCGGCGGCGTATTCTCCTGCAATACCAACAAGGCCGAACTCACCGTGGGCTACGGCACCCTGTACGGCGACATCGCCGGCTTCCTCGCCCTGCTCGGCGACTTGTGGAAGGCGGACGTTTACGACTTGGGCCGCCATTTAAACCAGGTCGTTTACCGCAAGGGCGTCATTCCCAAGGGTATCTTCAAGGTAACCCCCTCCGCCGAGCTCAGTGAAGCGCAGGCCGTGGATCAAGGCCAGGGCGATCCGCTCGTCTATCCGTATCACGATCGGCTTTTCTTTTCCTGGGTGCAGCGCTGGAACCGGGCCTCACCCGAGGAAATCCTGGAATGGTATCTCTCCGGCACCCTGGAAAAGCAGTTGGAATTGCCGGAAGGCTTCGACTTGCGGAAATTCTTCCCCACGCCCCAAAATTTCGTGGCGGATCTCGAACGCTGGTGGAACCTTTACAACGGTATCGCGGTGGCCAAGCGCGTGCAGGCCCCGCCGATTCTGGCGGTCAGCTCCAGGGCGTTCGGGTATGATCACAGGGAGTTTTTGGGGCGGGCGATGTATACGCAGAGGTATGGGATGTTGAAGAAGCAGGTGTTGGGGGAGGCGTGATTGGCGGCGAACTAAGATGTGAAAGACGGAAGTTTAAGAACGAGATCGCCGATATGGTTAATGATTTGTGAGCCCGACCAAACGAATCAAGGGAAATCAACCAGTTCTAGAGTCTAGAAAAAGCCCCCAGAATAAGATATTTTCAAGCCATGGAAAAAATCAGAGCGTCCCGAAATAGAACCTTAACCATAGCCGACTCAGAACGTGAAAAATACATTAAACAATTAATTCAAATAAACGAAAATACATCTGTTTCCAATATAACTAATAAAAACATTAACGGCGATCTTTTCTCAATAGTTGATTATTTTCCAAAAAGTTTTGTTGATTTAATGATTGTTGATCCGCCATATAATCTTGACAAGGAATTTGACGGGTTCAAGTTCAATAAAACGGAAGATGAAAAATATTTTGAATACTTAAGGACATGGTTTAATAAACTTGTTTGCTTGTTAAAACCAAACGGTTCATTATACCTGTGTGGTGACTGGCGGAGCACGGCTTCGCTTTACCAGGTAATTAAAGAAAATATGACGGTTAGAAATAGAATTACTTGGCAGAGGGAAAAAGGTCGTGGCGCAAAATCGAATTGGAAAAACTGCACAGAGGATATTTGGTTTGGAACCATGAGCGATGAGTATTACTTCGATGTGGATTCCGTTAAATTGAAAAGGAAAGTTATTGCACCATATCGAGAAAATGGTAAACCTAAAGATTGGGAAGAAACCGATGAAGGGAATTTCAGGCTCACGCACCCTTCAAATTTCTGGGACGATATTACAATCCCTTATTGGTCGATGCCAGAAAATACTGATCATCCAACGCAAAAACCAGAGAAGCTCATCGCAAAATTGATACTTGCTAGTTGTCCTAAAGATGGATTTGTGTTTGATCCGTTTTTAGGTTCAGGCACCACATCCGTCGTCGCGAAAAAGTTAGGACGCCGTTTCTGTGGCGTCGAATCTAATCCGGAATATTGTTGTTGGGCGCAGAAAAGACTTGAAAAGGCTGATTTAGATAAGTCCGTTCAAGGATATTCAGGTGGAGTCTTTTGGGAAAGAAACACACTTAACTACCAAAGCGAAAGAAATGGAAAGACAAATTTACCCAACGAACTCTCACTCTTTGAATTGGCTGAATGAATAATAGAAGTCAAATATTTTCCGGACGAATTCAAGCCGGGATTTAAAAAAAGGTTTTAGGGCTGATTAATACTAACACGATTCTACGAAGACGATAACAATTATTTTACTGTATTGATGGTCGCATATGAAGTAAATTGAACGCACCCAAAATGAAATTGGAATCTCTGTTCGTTAAGAACCCTCCGGAAGTGCCGAAAGCAGCGGTGGAAAAGAAAATACCGCCGGTGCGGCCCTGCGGCTGTCGAACCTGGTTTGTGGGGAAAGAGAGATGCCCCTATTGCGGGAAAAGGGTGTTGAGAGCGGTACTGGAAAAGAAATTCCTGAATGAAAGCAACGACTAAGGCCTGGTTAACTGAAGGCGTTTTGCAGATAAAATGGTGGTTAATTCCTAGCTTAGGAGCACGGAGAAATCGCCCGGGAGGATGAAATGCGACTCGCCTTCGTTTGTTTGGCATTGTGTGGTTCCGTGAAAGCCCAAAGCATGACGGGATTTTGGACCGGCACGTTTACCGAGAACTCCATCAACAAGACGCTGCAGGTTTATTTTGACAGCAACGGCATTTATGAATCCAGAATGGAAAAGTCCGACTCCACCGGCATGATTTTGTCCTGAAAAGACGAAATCGGGCATTGGCTGCAAACTACGGACACCGTGACCATCCAGGCGGACACTTCCATCGAGGCCGACACGAATTTGAACATCACCTATCGATGGGGGCTGGACACGGCGTTGAATTTTCCCTTAAGCTTCACCGGCCCGGACACGGCGAGATGGGGCGATTCAACCGGATACATCCTCTTTTCCCGCCTGGGAGGCGCCGGGGCGTTTACTTTTCCGGATTTGTTCGGATCGGCCGCAATCCTTCCGGGAAAATCCTCGCCGGCGAACAGATCCCGTTTCCGTCATGCGCGGCTGATTTGGAACGGGCGCGCGTACAATGTGTTGGGAAGAAATTTCCGGCCCGCGGACATTTTGAAATAATCCTGTCCGGGGGAAATCGGATCACGCTTTTGATCCTATTGCGACGCTGATTCAATACCCCAAATTGGTATTGGTCGTCGCCAAGGTCAGCTTCTTGACCCAGACCTTGCGGAAACGCACGTCCCGTCCTTCGCTTTGCAGCTTGAGGCCGTACAGGGTCGGATCCAGGTGCTCCTCGCCGCTATGATTAGCCAAGCCCGAGGAGGCGGCGTTTATCGCCCGATTGAGGTGGGTTTGGACGCCGTTCCACCACACCGACATGTACGGCTGAGTCGTCATGGTGGCGCCGTTGAAGCGCCCGCCCCGGTAGGTGGCGTCGTAGGCTTGCCACACGCCATTGGCGCGATTCTGGTTGGAAGTGGGGACGTAATCGTTCACGATGGCCCCCATGTCGTGATTGCCGGGGGGTCCGGTGAGCGCGAAGGATTGAATTTGGATTTCATAACGGCTGGCGACGTAAACGCCGCTGTTCGCGTATCCGGGCTGACCGGATGCATAGGGGTCGGTGACGTTGGCATTAGGGGCCGGGAGATCGTAAGGGTTGTCGTATTCCCCCAGGGTGTTGAATTCCGCGTGCACCTGGACATCCTGGAAAATCCCGACCTTGGCCTGGATGTCGTCATAGCCCCAAAGCGTGTTGCAGCAGCTTTGCAAGGTGACGCGGTTGGTGTCGGTCAAAAACTGAGGATCCCGGGTGATGCGGAACATGATGGCCGAAGGCGTGAAACGCGGCCAGTCCTGCCACTTCGTCTGCATTTCGTTGTTCCCCGCCGCCCGGCCCTGGGATCCGTCGAACAGCATGGTGCTGCCGTACGGCGGGGTGGCGCCGACGCCGATGGTTCCGCGCGCGGGATAGTCGAGAATGATGTCGCCCACGTTCATTGTGTCGGAGGTGGCGTTCGCCGTGCCCGGGTTAAGCCCGGTGATGGAGGCGTTTACCGTGCCGGCGGCGGCTCTCGCCAAAGGCGAAGTCGGCGTGGAAACGAAATCGGCGCGGGTATAAGTCACGGGTCCGTCTTGGTGCAAAACTTTGAATCGGAAGGTAAGCCCCTGGCATTTCACCGTCATGAAACCGAAGAAATCGCCTTGGTTTTCAGGAAACACGGCGAGTTCCTGAATGCCGGGTTGGGAGAAGGCGAAGCGATGGGCGCCTTTGCGTTTCCCTTCCGCCGTGTACATCGACACGGTGACGACTTGATTGGGTTCAGTAGTAGCAACGCGGAGACGCCCGGCATGGAAAGACGGGGCTGCAAAGTTCAACGAACCGCCACCCACGGCGACTGCCTGGGAAAGCGTGAATCGTCCCAGGGAATCCGTGAGGGTTTGGGGATTTCCGCCGTTCCAACGCACCGTGGCGCCTGGAACCGGATCGAGATTGATTCGCTCGACCACTCGGCCGGTGATCTGAATCGTTTGCGAGCCCACGTTCGCGGCCAGAATGGCCAAGACGGCGCAATGCCGGGGGCGGAATTGAAAATGACTCGCAGAAGAAATGAGCATTCGCATAATAGGTCCTTTCACTAGGGTAAGGTGTTCCGATTTTCAACGATCATCCATGGACTTCCATTCACAGGTACGCGTTCAAGAGGGTTTCATATTCTTCCTGCCGTCCGGATCGGGAAGGCGGCTCGCTCGCCGCCAGCGTCAGCTTTTCCAATTCCCTGAAGTCGGTTTTCCCGGCCTCGATTTTCGCCCCGAGGTCTTGCTTCCAGCTTTGATAGCGCTCTTGCACCATTTGATCCAGGATGCCTTCTTCTTGGATGCGCGCCGCCATCAAAAGCCCGCGCGCCAAGGTATCCATGCCTCCGATATGGGCGATGAAAAGGTCTTTCAAATCGGTGGATTCGCGTCTCAGCTTGGCGTCGAAATTGAATCCGCCGTTTCCCAATCCGCCCTGATTCAGCAACGTCCTTAGGGTCAGCGCGGCCTCGCGGGGATCCATGGGGAATTGATCCGTGTCCCAGCCCAGCAGGGTATCCCCGCTGTTGGCGTCCACGGATCCCAGCATGCCGTATCGCGATGCCAACTCCACCTCATGATGGAAGGTATGGCCGGCCAAGGTGCCGTGATTGCATTCCAGGTTGAGCTTGAATTCCTTTTCCAATCCGTAATGCCGCAAAAACCCGATTACGGTGGCGGCGTCGAAATCGTATTGATGCTTGGTAGGCTCCTTGGGTTTGGGCTCGATGAGAAGATTTCCCTTGTACCCGATTTCCTTTTTATACGCGACGGCCATGCCTAGGAACTTGGCCATATGATCCAGTTCCAGGCGCATGTCGGTGTTGAGCAAGGTCTGATACCCTTCGCGGCCGCCCCAGAAGGTGTAGTTGGCTCCGCCCAATTCCAAAGTCACCTCCATCATTTTCTTCACCTGGGCCGCGGCGAAGGCGAATACCTGGGCGTCGGGGTTGGTGGCCGCGCCGTTCATGTAGCGGGGATGGGAAAAAAGATTGGCGGTGCCGAATAGGAGCCGGATGCCGGTTTCGGCCTGCATTTCCATGACCACCTTGATCACCGCGTCCAGGTTGCGATGGGATTCCGCCAGGGTTTTTCCCTCGGGAGCGATGTCCCGATCGTGAAAGCAGTAAAACGGGGATCCCAGCTTGCGCATGAATTCGAAGGCCGCGCGCACGCGCACGATCGCGGTTTCCACCGGATCGCCGCCCTCCCAAGGCCGGACCATGGTGCCCGGGCCGAAAGGATCGGAGCCCGTGCCCCGGAAGGCATGCCAATAAGCCACGGAAAAACGCAAGTGATCGCGCATGGTCTTTCCCAGGACTTTCTGGTCCGCACGGTAATATTTGAAGGCCATGGGATTGCGCGAATCCGGACCCTCGTAGGCTATGCTGCCGATGCCTGGAAAGAATTCCGTCATGGCGTTTCCTTTTCCCCAATGATTGTTTATAGTCAATATATCTAATAATAATCAATATATGTCATTAGGGCCGCGCCTTCGCTTGGGCGCGTTTCTTGACAAAATTCGCCGGCGACTATAGCATTACCCCCATGTTGGCGCATGAACGGCAAGAGGCCATTATGGAGGCCCTCCAACGTCGGCCCTCCCTCGCCATCCAGGATCTGTTCTCCCATATCAAAGCTTCGCCGGCCACCGTTCGGAGGGATCTTGCGTTCCTGGAAAAGAAAGGGATGTTGGTCCGCACCCATGGGGGAGTGGTTCACCCGGATCACCTTTCCGGGGAGCCCACCTATGATCAGCGCCTGCGCGAGGCCCCCTCCGGCAAAAAAGCCATCGCGGAAAAGGCGGCGGGCATGGTGCCCCAAGGCGCGACGGTTTTCGTGGACTCGGGAACGACCTGCCTGGAAGTGGGGCGAATCCTTTTGGGCAGGGAGGATCTCGCGCTGTTCACGAACTCCTCTCCGCTCATCAACATTCCCTTCCGGCGCAGCGCCCGCCTGGTCAGCATCGGTGGTGAATTGCGGGAGATCAGCCGGGCCATGGTGGGCGGTTTGGCGCTGGAATGGCTTGCAAAACTGCGCTTCGACATCGCCTTCATCGGAGCTTCCGGTCTGGCGACGGAAGGAATTTCCACCACCGAACTCAGCGAAGCGGAAATCAAACGCCAAGTCATGGCCCGAGCGAAAAAAAGCATCCTGCTCGCGGATGGTTCCAAGTGGGAAAATCCCAGCGCCTTCCTTTTCTCCGCCTGGAACTCCTTCGATATTTGGATTACCGATTCCGCCCCGGCCAAACGAGGTTTGCAGAAACTCGATAAAATCGCCACCCGGGTCATCCTGGCCAAATAAGCCCCCAAATCGGTTTGACATTTTATGATTTAGTCTATACATTAAATCAAAATCAATCACAGGGGGTCGTTTACGAACGCGAAACAATTCCGAATCAACCGCCTGTTCCGCAGGCAATCGGGCCGATGCCTGGACGTGGCGGTAGACCATGGATGCTTCAATGAATCCGCGTTCTTGCAGGGCATCGAGGATATCGGTTCCGCAGTTCACACTTTGGCGGAAGCGGGGCCGGATGCCATCCAATTGAGCGTGGGCCAAGCCCCCCACTTGCAATCCCTGCCCGGAAGGGAGAAACCCGTCCTGGTGTTGCGCACCGATGTGGCCAATGTTTATGGCCGTGAACTCCCCGGCACGGTTTTCAGCCAATTAATCGCCGATCCGGTGGAACAAGCCTTGCGGCTGGACGCGGTGTGCGTGGTGGTGAACATTTTCAGCATTCCGGGACAGCCGGATCTTCACGGGCAATGCGTCAAAAATGTGATGGCCTTGCAGCCGGAATGCGAACGCTTCGGCATGCTGCTCATGGTGGAGCCTTTGGTATTCGCGCCGAACCCTGCGGACGGCGGATACATGCCGGACGGGGATCCGGAAAAGATCGTCACGCTGGTGCGCCAGGCCGTCGAACTCGGCGCGGACATCATCAAAGCCGATCCCACCCGGAATCCTGAAGACTTTCATCAGGTCGTCGAGATCGCCGGCAAGATTCCCGTCCTGGTCCGGGGAGGAGGCCGGGCCCCGGATGCGGAGATCCTGGCGAGAACCGAAGTTCTGATTCAACAAGGCGCGGCGGGAATCGTCTACGGCAGAAACATTATCCAGCATCCCAATCCCAAAGGCATGGTCCGGGCCCTGATGGCCATGGTACACGAGGGAGTGAGCGCCTCCGAAGCGTTGGCGCTGGTGCATGGAAAAGCGACCCACATTCAGGTACGATAAAGGCGCATGGAATCCTTGAATATCGGAATCATCGGCGCAGGGCTCATGGGCCGCGAAATGGCCGCCGCCGCAGCGCTCGAATCGCATAACCACGACTCGGTAGTGACTTTGCGGGATAAATCGACCCGCCCCGGATTGTTGAGTGCAAAGCCCGTATCGCATCACAATGGATCTGTGGCGATTCTTCCGGATCGGTTCACAATGGCGGGCGGCCTTTAACGTGCTCTTCAAAAGGGAGAAACAATTATGACGCGATTTTATTCAAGCAAAAACTTTCCGCTCATTTTCTTCCTGGCCTTGGTCATGACGTCGTCCGGCGCCTTCAGCCAGGTCTACGATCAACATCCTCTGTTTGGACCGAATGCCCTGCGCACGGTGCATCCTAGCTATGACTTCGCGGACCTTCTGCCCGCGAATGCCGCGCAACTCCCGGCGGGATTTTCCGGCCATATCGGGGGCATGGCCTTCTTGCCCAACGGAAGGCTGGCGATCGCCGATTTTCCCGATCCCTCCTTTCAACCCTGGAGAGGGAGCGTGTGGGTTTTGGGCGGAGTCCTCACCGGTATTCAAAGTCAGGTGACCTACCATCTCTTTGCCAATAACCTCTATGCCCCTACCGGCTTGACCGTCGTCGGCGGGCAGATTTACGTCATCGATGCCAATACCCTGAAACTCTTGACCGGGAACGATTCCACGGGAACGGCCGTGGTCACCGATATTACGCGTTCCTGGCATCAAGGAGGCGGCCAGCCGGCCATCGCGGATTTGAAGTACCTGAACGGGTATTTCTACACCTCCATCGGCAACTCGGGCGGATTGTCGGTGGACGGAGCTTCCATCGCCATGGGCACGGCCAAAATCGCGGCGAACGGAAACGTGCAGATGCTGTGCACGGGTTATAGAAATCCGGGCGGCGCCGGCATCAATACCCAAGGCGATATTTTCGCCACCGACAACCAGGGCGAATGGCTGCCTTCCAGCAAGATTATCAATGTCGTTCCGGGACGGTATTATGGATACGGAGGCCTCGTCAGCAACGGCAAGACCTGGTCTCCTCCCGCCGTATGGATTCCCGAAGGGATGATCAACGCCCCCGCCGGAGACGCCTCCACCTGGGCCGCCGGCATGTCACCCGCCACGCTGCTATCCATCGATACGGGCGTGTTCGCGAACCAGTTCTTGATGGGCGATATCCGGTACGGAAACGTCGATCGGATTTTCCTGGAAAAGGTCCAGAATGAATATCAAGGCGCCCTCTTCCACTTTTCCGGAGGCTTCCGCGCCGGCATCTACAGGATGGCGTGGGGTCCGGACGGCGCGCTGTATTTGGGGGGCATGGGCGGCAGCGGCTACACCTGGAGCTGGTACGACAGTCGGGTGGACGATGATTGGGCGCTGCACAGGATGAAGCCCAACGGTCGAGCCACATTTGAAATGATCGCGGCGCGCGCGATGGCCGGAGGATTTGAATTGCAATTCACCCAACCCTTGGGCATCAATGCCGGCGCCGTGGGAAATTTCAGAGTGCAGTCCTGGATATACCAACCCACGGGAAGTTACGGCGGCCCGCAAGTGAACATGACGACCTTGGCCGTGCAATCGACCCAGATGTCCACCGACAAGACCCGGCTTTTCCTGGCGATCGCCGGACTGCAGGCAAATCACGTGGTTCACATCGCGCTGGACTCTAATTCCGTCGTTTCGTCGCTGGGAGCGAAGCCTTGGACCTTCGAAACCTGGTACACCTTGAACAATCTCAGCACGGCTGTGGCCACGAACCCGGAACTTCCAAGCGCGAGGCCAGGGCGATTCCAGGCTAAGGCGACCTCAAATGGCGGCATTCTGATCGAATCCGAAACCGCGGGTCGATATCAGATTCGGGATGCCCGGGGAGCCGTCTTGGAGGAGGGAATGCTGGACGCCCGCCAATCGCGGGAAAGCATCCATCGATATAAAGCGGGCCTTTATTTCGTTTCCTTACATGGCCGGCAAGCCATCAAGGTGATTTGTTTTTGAAAGCGGACGCGATCACTTCAACAAATAAAAGGAAAACTTTCTTGTAAGGAAATGTCTGGGGTAAAAAGATGTCAGGGTATGCCTGGGGGGCATATGGGGCCGTTCTTTGGCGGTAGCATTGACATACAATGCTACTCCTAACCGAAACGCCAACCCCAATCCCGTCTTTCTGGCGCAACATTTACAAATGGCTCGATAACGACGCCAATCCAAACACCATTTTCGGCCCGGAGGATCGGAAAGTCAGCTTCGTTCATCTGATTCCGTTTTTCATCGTGAATTTGATGTGCCTGGGCGTTTTTTGGGTGGGTTTCAGTTGGATCGCCGTGGCCGTGGCCGCGGCCCTTTATTTGATTCGCATGTTCGCCATCACCGGCTGGTATCACCGCTATTTTGCGCACCGCACCTTCAAGACGGGCCGGGCCATGCAATTCCTGTTCGCCCTGATCGGAAATTCCGCCACGCAAAGGGGGGCCTTGCATTGGGCCGCCCATCATCGCCATCACCACCGATTTTCCGATCAGCCGGAAGACCGTCATTCGCCCCGCCAACACGGCTTTTGGGTGAGCCACATGCTGTGGTTTTCCACCAAGGAGAACTCCACCGCCAAAACCCATTTGATGAAGGATTTTTCCCGCTATCCCGAACTCCTTTTCCTGGATCGCTTCGATTTCCTGGCGCCCTTGGCCCTCGGAGCTCTTACCCTAAGTTTGGGATTTTTCCTGCACCGATGGGCGCCCGGTTTGCACACGAACGGCATGCAAATGATGATTTGGGGATTCTTCGTTTCCACGGTGGCGCTTTACCACGGCACTTTCTTCATCAACTCCCTGGCGCATATCCTGGGGCGGGCGCGGTTCGACACGGCCGATGACAGCAAAAACAGCCTGATCCTCTCCCTGATCACCTTGGGCGAAGGCTGGCACAACAATCACCACCATTATCCCAACGCGGTGCGTCAAGGCTTTTTTTGGTGGGAGATCGACGTGTCCTATTATCTCCTGTGGGGATTGTCCAAATTGGGATTGGTGTGGGACTTAAAACCCGTTCCGGTCCAATTGCTGGAGGGGTATGCGGCGGGGCGTTTTCATCCCTCACCCAAATACGCCTCTTTCACCCGCGCATCTTTGGCCAGCTCGGCGGACGCCCCTTCCATGGCGATGCGCCCGGTTTCCATCACATAGGCGCGATGGCTGTGATGCAAGGCGAGATTGGCATTTTGCTCCACCAGTAAAATGGTCGTGCCTTCCCGGTTGATGGCGTCGATAGCCTGGTAAATGGCTTTCACCAATAGTGGCGCGATTCCGAGCGAAGGTTCATCGAGCAGGAGTAGCCGCGGTTTGGCCATGAGCGCGCGGCCGATGGACAGCATTTGCTGCTCGCCTCCGCTCAAAGTTCCGGCGCTTTGCTTCAAGCGCTCCTTGAGCCGGGGAAAAAGCGCGAAGGCGTGTTCCAAGCTCCGTTTGTTCTCCGCGGTTGTGCGCAGATAGCCGCCCATTTCCAGGTTTTCGAGCACGGTGAGGTTGGCGAATACCGCGCGGCCTTCCGGCACGAGGGCAATGCCCAGCGCGGCGATTTTATGCGCGAGGGTTTTCAGGATGGATTTCCCCTCGAAAAGGATTTCCCCCGCGTCCGGCTTCACCAATCCCATGATGGTTTTGAGTACGGTGCTTTTGCCCGCGCCATTGGATCCGATTAGGGTGACGATTTCGCCCGCGTTCACCTTGAAATGAACGTCGCTCAAAGCCTGCACGGCTCCGTAACGGCAGGAGACTCGGCGGAGATCGAGGAGATGGCTCATTCCGTCCCCAGATAGGCGTGGATGACCTTGGGATCGCGGCGGATTTCGTCGGGCGGTCCTTCCGCGATGCTTTGCCCGTATTCCATGACGTGGATGCGCTCGCAAACGCCCATGACCACCTTCATGTTGTGCTCCACCAACAGGATGGTCAGTTTGAATTCGTCGCGCAGGCGGCGGATCAAGCGCATCAAGTCTTGTGCCTCCTGCGGATTCATGCCCGCGGCGGGCTCGTCGAGCAAAAGCAATTTGGGCCGCGTGGCCAGCGCCCGCGCGATTTCCAGGCGGCGCTGATGCCCGTAGGGAAGGACGCGCGCTGGATCGCGGGCGTATTGGCCCAGTTGCAGAAGATCCAAAAGGTGAAGGCAGAACTCTTCCGTCTCTTTTTCCACCCGATAAAAACCCGAAGTCCTCACCAGCGAACCAAACAGGGAAGCCTTGCGCCGCATATGGCAGGAAACCTTCACGTTATCCAGCGCCGACAGGCTTCCGAACAGCCGGATGTTTTGGAAGGTGCGGGCGATGCCGAGCGCGGCGATGCGATGCGGCGGCAATCCGCCGATGGATTTTTCCTCCAGCGCGATGGAACCTTCGCTGGGCGCGTAAATCCCGGTGATGAGATTGAACAAGGTGGTTTTGCCCGCCCCGTTGGGTCCGATCAGGCCGAACAATTCTCCCGCCCCGACGGCGAAGGACACCTCGCGCGCTGCCGTGAGGCCGCCGAAGCGCCGCGTCACTTGATCGAGTCGCAGCAGCGGCATCAGGAGGCCCCGCGTTTGCGGCCGAGCAAAGTCGCGCGCCCGAGCAAACCCTGGGGCCGGTAAATCATGATCAGGATCAGGGCCAGCGAATAGATCACCATGCGGTATTCGGAAAAGCCGCGGAAAGCTTCGGGCAGCACGGTGATGATCGTGGCGCCCAACACCGCCCCCGGCAGGCTCCCGAGTCCGCCCAGGGCGATCATGATGATGATTTCGAAGCTTTTGACGAAGGTGAAGGAATTGGTGTGCAGGTACATGGTGAAATGGCCGAACAGGCCGCCGGCCAGGCCCGCGAAGGCGGAGGAGATGACGAAGGCCATCACCTTGTAACGGGTGACGGGAATGCCCATGGCCTGCGCCGCGATCTCGTCCTCGCGGATGGCGAGCAGGGCCCGCCCATAGCCGGAGCGCACCAGGTTGCGGGCCGTGAGCACGGCGGCGGCCACGCCGAGATACACCCAGAAAAAATTGCTGAGCTTGGGAATGCCCCCGAAGCCCCGCGCGCCGCCCACGGCGTCGATGTTGAGGATGAGCACGCGGATGATTTCCCCGAAGCCCAAGGTGACGATGGCGAGATAATCGCCGCGCAGCCGCAGCGACGGAATGCCTACCAAAAGGCCGGCCAGCGATGCGGCGATGACTCCGGTGATCAAAGCCGAAAGCAGCACGGCGATTTCCCGTAACGAAGCGGGAGCGGAACCGAGAACGTTTTGGATGCCGGGGCCGCCATACACGGAAACGCAGGCCGCGGCATAGGCGCCGATGGCGAAGAAACCGGCATGGCCGATGGAGAATTGCCCGGTGACGCCGTTAGTGAGGTTGAGCGACACCGCCAGCATGATGTTGATCCCGGCAAGCACCAGGATTTGATAATAGTACGGCCCTTGGGGAATGGGCCCCCGGAACAGCAAGGCGTTGAGGCCCCATTGCAAAAGACCCAGCACGGCCACGCCGCTTAGCACGAGCAGCCAGCGCTTCACGCCGTCACACCTTCTCCACTTGTCCCTTGCCCAGAATGCCCTCGGGTTTGAACAGCAGGATGGCGATGAGGATGAGGAAGGCGATGGCGTCGCGATAGGTCGAGGATCCGTAACCCGCCACGAAGGTTTCCGCCAAGCCGAGTATGAGTCCGCCCAACACCGCGCCGAAAATATTGCCGATGCCGCCCAACAC
>JBGPFT010000023.1:0-13930 GCA_041483475.1 Fibrobacteria bacterium
AACCTGTCATCTGTTCGGTCTTTCGCAAATATCCCCGTTCCATCGCGACTTGATCCGGCGGCTCGCGGATACAGGAACCTTGGGCCCTGTAGCCGCGCATTTCGAGATCTATGCGCTCAACCCTTGCGCTGAATTCTGGGAAGACGTCCGCCTGAGCGACGTCCAGCTTCAGGCCGAGGAATTGCCGGAAAGCCCGGAAGAGAATCTCCTGCTGGCCCGCTTTGGCAAACCCGGCCGCGAAACCGTCGCGCTGTGGAACCAAGTGGTCGAATACGATTTCTCGGACCATTACCGCGAGCCGGAGGGAAAAGACGTGCTGGGCGCGATGCGGCGCGCCTTGCTGCATCGACGCGGTCCGCTTCCCGTTCTGGAGCGGCTGGATCAGGATCTGTCCCTGCAAATCTGGTCGGCGCCGGATCCCTATGCCGAAGCCGAGGCCGTCAAGGCGGATTTGGCCGATGTTTTCGCTAAAGAAAAAACCTTACGCCCTGAAGACGTCGGGTTGATCTTGGCGGATCCGGAAACCTATCTCCCCGTCGTCGAAACGGTGTTCGCGGAACTGCCCCATTGCCTGCCCGAAGCCGGATCCTTGCGGGAAAGCTCCCTGTTGCGCGGCTTCCGGGCCTTGCTGGAACTGGCCGGCCCTTTCCGCCCCGACGCCTTGCTGGACTTCCTGGAAAACCCCTGCGCCGTCGGAGCCGGCGGTTCGCTTTCCGGATTAAGGGAATTCCTGACGCGGGCCGGATTCCAGGAAAGTTGGGACGAAAAACACCGGGCCGGGCTGGGAGCGGCCCCCGGAAGCCTGTCCACCTGGGAAGAAGCCATCCATCGCGTACTGTTGGGCCTTATCATGGATTCCGCGGATCCCGGCGTGGAAAAGGCGGGATTCCACCCGGCCTCCGAGGCGGCCTTGGGGATAGATAGGGAGGAATTATCCGGATGGCTGGAATTCCTGGAAAAACTCCGGAACGATCTCGGGCCTGTACGCGACGGCGAAAAAAAAACCTTCCCCGCCTGGGGAAAATATTTGCAAACCCTGTTGTCGGCGTACTTTTCATCCGACACGGAAAAAGCCGAAGCACCGGCGGCCGCCGCGTTGCAGCGGTTTTTTGGGTCCCTGGAACAGTGGGGGGGCTGGGAGGAACAGTCGGGGGATATTTCCCACCACGTCATTCTCAGCCTCATCGACGATCATTTCCGCGAGCCCGGCGCTCCGCGCGGTTCCTTGCTTCCCGGAGGATTTCGCATCGGGTCGCTGGAACTTTTGCGCGGTTTGCCCTTCCGCCGCGTTTACGTGCTGGGGCTGAACGGCGGCGATTTCCCCCGCGCCCGCGCCGCTTCCGCCTATGGCGGGCTCGACCTGCGCGCCTTCCGCCGCGTCCTGGGCGAAAGCGATCCGGCGGCGCGCGAGCTGTTCGCTTTCCTCGAAACCGTGGCCGCCACCAAGGAAACCTTGGTGCTTTCCTATGTGCGCCGGGAAGATCCGCGCGAGGACAAAAATCCCGTAGGCGCCTCTTATGCCATCACCGGCCTCATATCCTATTTGGAATCCGACATTCTGAAAAGCCGGGCCGTCGCAGGCAACCACGAATCCGGTCCGCCACCCTTTCTCCCCCGTCCCCCAAAAGGGGGAAAGGTGGACGGCTCGACATCCGAAACAAAAACACCGGAGGAAATCGACTTCCACGCTGTGGCGGAGTTTTTGCGAAACCCCCTGGAACACGCCTGTTTCCGGCATTTCCGGCTTTACGGCGCGCTCGACGAGGAGGAAGACGATGCGCCGTCGCTTTCCTTCGACAAATGGGAAACGCGGGATTTGCTCGCATCCGCTTTGCGTGCGGAATTAATCGTTCCAGGTTCGGGCCCAGGAGAAACCGAAAAGATATTGCGGCGCCGGGTTTTTTCCGGCCGGGCACCACCGCCCCCTTATGCGGATTTGGAATCGGAACGGATCGGAAATCGCGCTCGTGATCTCGCGGAGCACGGCGACTCCTTGCGAAAGTTTCTCTCCGATTCCGGCCTGACATTCGCCGGCGCCTTGCGCCTCGGCCTTCCCCGTAGCCGCCCCTTGGAAGCCCCCATCTTTTCGCTACCGGCCTTCGATGGAAATGCCTGCGGTATTCCGGCGCGCATCGGAGGAACCCTCCCTTTCTTTTTCTGGGGCGAGGATCCATCGCGAGGTTGGAGCCTCTTGGCGGACGAGGGCGATCGCGCCGAAGCGGACGCTTATGTCCTGCATCTATGCGCTGCGGCCTGCGGGGGCGCTCCCGTCTGGAGCGGCCCGGGCCACCTCATCATCCGGTCCCGCAAATCGGAATCCTTCAAATTTTTCCGGCTCCCGCGCCTGGAAATCGAAAACGCCCGGCGCGATTTGCGCGCGTTGCTCGGGGATTTCAGCCTTGCGCCGGATTTGGATCATTTGCCCCTGGGCATGATTCTGAAATTGGGGGATGAAACCGATCCCTCGCGGCCCAAGGACGGCGGGGATTGGAAGGAGGCCATCGAAAGGCGGGAAACCGAGGACGCGGAACGGAGCTTCATGCTCCCTGGACTCAGGGCGCGCACATTGCGGGCGCTGACGCCCAAGGTGCCCGACGACGCCGGAGCAAAAATCCAAAGGCGCCTGCTTCCGTTTCTCCGGTGGAAGGACGCCTGGGAGAAAAAACCGTGATCGGGAAAAGCACCGGAACTTTTCCCGACGCGATCCGGGAATTGGATCTCTCCCTGCCGACCTGGATCGAGGCTTCGGCAGGAACGGGAAAAACTTACGCCATCGAGCGTATCGTCCTGCGCCTCACGGCGGAGAAAGGGTTCAAGCCGGGAGAAATCCTGCTGCTCTCCTTCACCCGGAAAACCGCCGAGGAATTGCGCGAGCGCATACGCGCGAAGCTCAAAAAAGAAAGCGATCCGAAGACAGCCAAAGACGAATGGACTTCGGCGCAGCGGAAACGGATCGGGGACGCCTATTTGCTCTGCGACGAAGCGGCGGTGCATACCTTGCATGGGTTCTGCCAAACCGCTTTGCTCACCCACGCCCTGGAAATGCGCCTGCCCTTCGGATCCGAGTTGCGCGAGGAACGGGAGTCGATCGGAGAGGCGCTGGAATCGCTGTTGCGCGGCTCCTGGTCCCGCGATCCCGGATTTTTGCATGCGCTGCAAAAAGCCTGTGGCGAAAACCTGGAAGCCTGGCGCCGGCATTTGACCGGAATCGCTATGGCCTTCAACCCCGAACGGGGCGATAAACTTCACATCCGTCCGGATCCGAATTGGCTGGGAAACCTCGCCGAAGAGATCGTCCCAACCGCCCTCGAATTGGAGAAGGCCTTGGCCGGCTGGGGGCAAAGCCAACAGAAAGGGGAAAATGACGTTTTCTCCCGCTTGCGCGACTTGGCCCTAAAACTGGCTTCTCTTTCGGATGTGGAAAAAGCCCAAACCGTGGGAGAATTCTTTGTGGGCCTGAGCGGAAACACCAAGGCGGTGAAAAACGGTTTTGCCGCCGTCATTCCCGAATCCGCCGCCGGTGATGCCAAGTGGGCGCGTCTGGCGAAAAGCTGCGATGCCTGGCGCGCAAGGCGGGATACACTGCGCGAGCGAAAGAAAGCGCATGCAGCGGCCATGGATCGCGTCCCCGACAACGAAACTTTGGCGCGGGCCGCCCGGGAAATACGCGCACAAATGGCCAAGGAAAAACGCAGGCTCGGAGTTCTCAGCTATGACGACATGATTTCCAAACTGGCCGTGGCCGTGCGGAAAAATCCCGGGCTCGCGGCGCGCATCGGCGCCGGATTCAAGGCCTGCATCGTGGATGAATTCCAGGACACCGATCCCCTGCAATGGGAATTGTTGCGGCATCTGTGCCTGGAAGGCGCGAGACGCATCCCGCTTTTTCTGGTGGGCGATCCCAAGCAGGCTATTTACGGATTCCGCGGCGGCGATCCCGGCACCTATCTCGGAGCCCGTCGCGAGTTTCACAAACTGGCCGGCGCAGGAAAAGCGCAAGGTTTCGGCCTGGAAGTGAATTGGCGTTCCTCGCCCCGGCTTATCGCCGCGCTCAACGCCGTATTCCCGCATCCGTCCTGGTTCGGTCCCACTCCTGCCATAGAAACCGACCCCGGTTGGCAACTCCCGGGTGAATCACCGTCCATCGTCTTCGCTCCGGCCAAGGCCCCGCCGAATGCGGATGCTCCCAAGCCGGACGCTCCGATCATCCTTCGCGATTTCGTTCCTGCGACTGGATTGCCGGTTTCCAAACCGGAAACCGAGAAGGCCATGCGCCGATGGATAACGTCTCGCATCCGCAGCCTCGCTCCCGACCATGATTTCCGCGGCATGGCCGTGCTCACGCGCACCAACCCCGAAGCCGAGGCCGTGGAAAAGCATTTGCGGCGCGAGGGCATTCCCTGCCGTTTGCGCCGGAGGGGAGGAATGTTCGCGGGTCCGCATGCCGACGCCTTGCGCCTCTTGCTGGATCTCCTGGAAAAAGTTTCCGATCCGAATGCGCAAGCCCGCATCCTGCTTTTGCCTTTCCTGCGCGGGGCTTCGGCGGAAGCGCCGGAAATCCCCGAGGAATGTCCGGCCCTGATCCGGAAATGGGCACAGCTGGCGGAGGCGGGGCGCTGGCCGGGGTTTTTCGACTCCGTCCTGTATGAAAGCGGATACGCTTACCGACTCGCCGTGGAAACGGGTCAGGATTCCGGATTTCAGACCTTGACGGCTCTGGCCAGGATCCTGGCCGCCGAAGGGATGAAGCATGGCTGCTCGCTGCGGGCCCTGCGCGATCGCTTCGACGCATTAAGCGAGGAAGATGGCACGAATGAAAACACCACCGGGACGGGCGGTGTGTCCGTAATGACCTTGCATATGAGCAAGGGCCTGGAATTTCCCGTGGTTTTTCTGGCCGCTCTCACCGACGGCGTGAAAAGCAAAACCCATCTCACCTTGCGGGATGAAAACGTTTTCCTGCATGCGTTGGATCCCAAGGATCCGGAAATGGTTATCCGGTACACGCGACAATCCCGCGAGGAAAACCGGCGTTTGTTTTACGTGGGCCTCACCCGGGCCAAGCATAACCTGTTCATCCCTTTGCTGCCGAAGAATTTTTCCCAATCGAAATTCGGACCCTTGGGGGATTTCGCCGGCTTGGCCTTGCGCCAAGCCGCAGCCGAGTACCCGGAGCTTTTCCGGTTCGACATCGAAAATGACGAAACGTCCTCCGCCCTGGTCGGGGCAGCCACAAGGGCAGCCCCGACCAGGGAGAAATGGCCAGACCGTGATCCCCGCGCAGAAACCTGGGCGCACCTATGGGAGAAGCGCCGTGGGTTGGCATCTTACTCCCAGTTGGTGCAGCACGCTCTTCCGCCACTTGAAGAAGATGGTCAAAGGTTGGACCGCGACGAAGGCGGGGACCGGGAAATCGAAGCCCTTCCCTCGGCTCTTCCGGGCGGCGCCGCCACCGGCACGGCTTTGCATTCTCTCCTGGAAACCTTGGATTTCGCCGCGGCGGGGAGAGCTGCGGATCCGACGGCCTTCCTGGAAATGCCCGGAATTCGCGAAGCGATAGGCAGGCAAATCAGCCGGTATGCCTTGCCGGAAGGATGCGCCGCCGAAATCGCGTCACTGCTTTGGCATTCCCTGCGCATGTCCATTCCCGATCCCGCAGCCGAAGGACAACCCGTCTTCCGTCTGGCCGAGATCGCCGAGCGCCGGAGCGAGGTCGAATTCCTGCTGCGCACATCCAACGGTTTTCTCTGGGGCTTCATCGATTTGGTGTTCCGGCAAGGCGGGCGCTATTATCTCCTGGACTGGAAATCGAATCGTCTGGATCGCTATGACCAAAACGCCATCGATGCCAGCATGCGGGAGCATCGCTACGATTTGCAATACCAGCTTTATTCCGTCGCCTTGGACAAGTGGCTGCAAGCGCGGCTTCCCGATTATGATCCGCGGGAACATTTCGGGGGGGTGATTTACCTGTATCTGCGCGGCGCCCCGAATGCTGTCGTTTCGGACGGATTCAGTGGATTCGCGCATAGGCCCTCGCCCCGGGAATTGCGGGAAGAATACCCGCGTCGGTTGCGGGAAATCATGGGGCTTTCATGATCGAAGAGCTGGAAAAGCTGGAGGCCGAGCCGGGCGAAAGCGAATCCCTGGATTTCGCGGACACGCGCATCATCCGTCTGCTCATGAAGTCCGCCGAGGCCGAAAAGGACGACGCGCTATGCGCCGCGCTCTGGGCGCTGTCCGAGTCGGTGCAGGCGGGCGGATTGTGCGTGACGATGGAAGAGATCCCGCAAGCGGAGGCCTTTCTCGCCCAAGCCAACGCGGGGCGCTACGCCGCCATCCTGGGATCCGCATCGGATCCGAAACCGTTGATCCGACGCGGCGGGCGCCTGTATTTCCACCGTCATTTTCACGCAGAGAAAACCCTGGCGGAAGGATTACTGCGCCTCCTGCGCGCCGGGCCTTTCGCGGGCGACCTGCGTGAAATCTTGGCCGAAAAATCTTCGTTTGTGCTTACGGAAAAACAGCGATCGGCCCTGGCGGCCGCGGTTCGGGAGCGCGTCTTCCTCCTCACCGGCGGGCCCGGAACGGGAAAAACCGCGCTTACCGCCGTCTTGCTCCGAACCTTGATGCGATGGCGCGGCCTGGACCCGACCCGTGTCAAGCTTTGCGCCCCCACGGGGCGCGCGGCCCAACGCCTGCGGGAATCCTTGCTTGCCGGAGGCCTGGATTTGCCGGTGGAAACCTTGCATCGCTTGCTCGGCTACCATCCGCCCAGCGGGCGCTTCGCCCGTCATGCCGGCGATCCGTTGGACGCGGATCTCGTTCTGGTCGACGAAGCTTCCATGGCCGACGTTTTCATCCTGGCGGCCCTGGTGCAGGCGCTTTCGGTCGGGGCCTCTTTGATCCTGGTGGGCGATGCGGATCAACTTCCTTCGGTGGCGGCCGGATCCATCCTGAGCGAGCTCCTTCCGGACAGCCGCGGCGCTCCTTTGCCTTCCGCAACGCTCGACCGCAGCCATCGATCCGGCCAAGCCGTTTTGGATCTGGCCGCCGCCGTCAACGCGGGGGACGCGGACGGTGTTTTGCGCGCTTTGGGCGGTTCCGTCTCCGACGCGGATCTCCCCGGGGTTTTGAACGGGTTTTCCGAAACTCTGTTTTTCACCCGGCGCGTCGACGGCCTCACCTATGCGCAATGGCTGGAGAAAATCCGCCACGCTTCCCCGGAGGAAGAAGAAAAAATGCTCCACCCCTTGGCGGATTTTCTGGGCGGCGCGCGCATCCTGACCTGCGCCCGGCACGGCGCCTTGGGTTGCGAGCGCATCAACCGGCTCATGCGGCAGCGGCTGGAGAGGCGCTTCGATCCGGAGGCGGGTTCTTCCCGGCGCGCCCCGGGTTTTCACGGAGCCCCCCTGCTCATTACGCGGAACGACTCCCGCACCGGCCTTTCCAACGGCGAGGTGGGCCTGTGGCTGAGGCGCGAATCCGGCCTTCACGCGTATTTCCCCCGGCCGGAAAAATGGCTGCGCCTGCCCGCGGCCTTTCTGCCGCCCCAGGAACCGGCCTTCGCCGTCACCGTGCATAAAAGCCAGGGCTCCGAATGCTACGAGGCCCTGATCGTGCTTCCGGAAGCGGGACACCGCCTCCTGTCGCGCGAAATCCTGTACACGGCCGTCACGCGGGCGCGAAAAACCGCGCGGCTGTTCGCCTCGGAAGCCGCGCTCCGGGAGGCCGTGCAACGGCGGATGCGCCGACCCGGCGGCTTGCGGGACTATTTCCTTTCCTAGTTTTCCCGGTCCGGTACGCATCATGTGGCAACTCGAAATCATTCATTCACCCGCCTCCCTTCCCATTACCGTGTTTATCCTGAATCCGGGGCAAACCCTGATCGGCCGCGAGGAGGGCGACATCGCCATATCCGATCCCCGCATTTCGGGCCGCCATTGCCTGTTGATCGCAAAGGATGACGGCGTGGAGATCGTGGATCAAAACTCCACCAACGGCACCTTCCTCGACGGGGTCCGCATCGAACGGTCGCCCTGGTCGCCGGGCCAAATCCTGGCCGTGGGCGGCACCGAGATCCGCCTGTCCGACTTGAAGGCCGTCGAAGCCCCGGCGGGCGGAACTTCCCATATCGCCCTGAGCGACCGGGAATTCGCCTTCAACATCCTCACCGAGCGCAAGATCGGCGGGGGAACCGGCGATGGCGCCGCCAAGGCCAATCCCGCGCGCGTCGAGGCGCTGACGCGGCACCTGAAGGTATTGCAGCAAAGCGTGCGCAACCTGAACGGCGCCCTGTCGGTGTCCGACATCCTGGACCGGGTCATGCTTCTCCTCTTCGAGGCGGTGCAATGCGACACTGGTTACATCCTGGTGACGGAATCCGACAGCGAGGAAATCCGCGCCCATCTGGCCTATGAAAAGGGTCGGCGCAAGGAAAACCTCGAGGAACGCCTGTATTCGCGGACCTTGGTCTCCAAGGTGCTGCAAAACAAAGCCGGCTTCCTCTTCAACAGCGGCGAAGGCGGAACCAGCCTCACGGGAAACGCCGATCAAAGCTCCAGCATTTTCCAGCTCCGCATCAAGACGGCCCTGTGCTGTCCCATCCACAGCGAGGGCCGGGTGTTCGGGGTGATCTACCTGGACAGCAAGAAACGGGGCTCGAAATTCAACCCGGACGACCTCGACCTGGCGCTCAACGTGGCCGGCATCGCCGGCATGGCCATCGAAAACCTGGAGCTGTACCGCAAGCTTCGCGCCGAGGCCGCCATCCGCGACAACCTCCGGCGCTTCGTGTCGCCCAACGTGGCCGACCGCATCATCGCCGAGCGCGGCAGCGGGGATTTCCATCTCATATCGCAAAAGGCGCCGATCAGCATCCTGTTCGCCGACATCCGCGGCTTCACGCCCCTGTCCGAGGCGCTGTCTCCCATCACCGTGGCCAATCTGCTCAACGCCTATTTTTCCCAGATGTGCGAGATCGTGTTCAAAAACAGCGGCACGCTCGACAAGTTCATCGGCGATTGCATGATGGTTTTGTTCAACGCCCCGTTCGCCGTCCCCGATCATGAAATCGCAGCCGTGAAGACGGCGGTGGAGATGCGCCGGCGTCTTCGGCAAATCCTGCCGGAATGGAAGCGCCAGGGCTTGCCGGAGATCCACGTCGGCATCGGCGTCAACAGCGGCGAAGCCGTGGTGGGATCTTTGGGCACGGAAACGCGCATGGAATACACCGCCATCGGCGACGCCGTCAATATCGCTTCGCGCATATGCAGTATTTCCAAGCCCGATCAAATCCTGGTCACCGAAAGCGTATACGAAAAGGTGAAGGATCAATTCCGCACCGCCATGCTCGGAGCCACCCAGCTCAAAGGCAAGAGCCGGCAAGTGCTGGTTTACGAGATTGTCGACGACCTGATGATGCCGGGGTAGCTTCGGTCACCGAATCCGAAGCGTATCCGCTAGGTTCATCCGACGAACGAAATCCTGGTAATGCCGGGAAAAGCCATCCATCACGATTTTTCCCTCGGGGGATACGAGCAGATTGGTGGGAAATTTCCGGATCTGAAAATACGCCTCCAAGGTGTCGGGCAAGGGGATTTGCGGCCAGTCCATTTTGTTTTCCAGAATCCAGCCCCGCGCTTTCTGCAAGTCATAGCTCTTGAGCAATCCCAATACGACCAGGCCGCTGCGCCCGTATTTCCGGCGCAGCCTGGCGAGGAAGGGGATTTCCTCGCGGCATTTGGGACACCATTCCCCCCAGAAGTTGAGCAGCACGTAATGCCCGCGGAACGCCTTCATGTCGACGCGATCTCCCAACGCGGAAGCCGGCTGCCAAGTCCAAAAGGAAGAACGAACCGAATCGGGGCGAACGCTCTCGCCCGAAAAGACGTGGGCGAAAAGGAAAGGCGCCGCCAATAGCCATCTCGTCCTGGTCATCTGTAACCCGGGAAACAAATTAAACGGATTCAGGAGTTGCGGTTCCGATATTCCTCATACCCGAATTTCCGCACCATTTTCAATTTTCCATCCTGGGTCCAAATGCACAGCGAGGGAAGATTCACGCCGTTGAACGTCGTGTTCTTCACGATGGTGTAATGGATCATGTCCTCAAACACGATTTTGTCGCCGATTTTCAGCGGCTGCCCGAAACTGTAATCCCCGATCACGTCGCCGGCCAGGCAGGTCAAACCACCGAGCCGATAAGCATGGGGGTGCGCGCCGGGTTCCCCCGCCCCGCGCACTTCGGGGCGATAAGGCATTTCCAAGATGTCGGGCATATGGGCCGTGGCGCTGACGTCCAGGATGGCGATATCCATGCCGTTGCGGATTATGTCGAGCACCGAGGCCACCAGCGGTCCGGTTTGCCAGCCCACGGCTTCGCCCGGCTCCAAATACACTTTCACGCCCCATTTTTCCCGGAAAGCTTTCACCACGCGGATCAGGCGATCCACGTCGTAATCCTTCCGGGTAATGTGATGCCCGCCGCCGAAATTGATCCACTTCATGCGGGGGATGAATTCGCCGTAAAGTTTCTCAAAAGACGCGACCACGCGTTCCAGGACGTCGGAGTTGTTGCCGCAATGCGCGTGGAAATGGAGGCCTTCGATCCCGTCCAGTTCATCGGGTCGGAATTCTTCGCGGGTCACCCCCAGCCGCGATCCCTGATAACACGGGTCGTACAGGGGCGTCTTGATTTCAGAGTGGCCGGGATTCACGCGTATGCCGCAGGAAACCGCGCGGTTCGATGCCTTCACCACGGATTTGAGCCGCCGCCATTGTGAAAACGAGTTGAACACGACATGGTCGGCGATTTTCAGGATTTCCGGAAACTCGGCGGCGGAATAAGCGACGGAATACACGTGGGTTTCCCGCTTGAATTCCTCATGCGCCAGCCGAGCTTCGCTCAACGAGCTGGCCGTGGCCCCGTGCAGCACTTCACGAATCCAGGGAAAAGCACTCCAGAAAGCGAAGCCTTTCAACGCAAGTAGAATCTTCGCGCCGGACTCGCGCTGAATCCGATCGAGAATCGCCAAGTTGCGACGCAGCGCGGCCTCCTCCAGCACATAGGCGGGAGAAGGGACGAGAGAAATGTCGAGAGGGACGGAACGCGACTCCAAAAGACCTCCACCGCAAAAGATTGCGGGTAGAAATCTAGCGGAATCTAGGGCGCTTACCGCGGCTGATGAAGAAAAATTGCTTTGTCGGAAAACAGAGGCCAATCCCGGTACAAACGCCCTACCGCGTCCACGGCCAAGACTGAACCTTCATTTTTTTTCTCGAGTACTATTCCCATTTCGCGCGGTTGAATTTCCGTGCAAGTGGTTTTAGCCGCTTTGGGCATGGGGCCGAGGGGCGGTTGGATCCCAAGGTCTATCACTTGCCTGTTGAACGCCGACAATTGCAACCGGTGAACATAGCTCTCTCCGCAACCGCCAAACCACTGTTCGCGGCTCCAAAACAGGCCCACACTATCGACGTACCAGCTTTGCGTCGGTCGGGAAAAACCGGAAGAGCCGCTGTAAGCCACCACCGAATACCCGTTATAGACACCCAGCACCGAGGCACCTTGAACCGAATCCGGTAATTGGCTCGCCAAGAAAAAGATCGGCTCATAGGATAGCAGCGTGTCTCCGACCACGGATCGGATCGAAAACAAATTGTTCCGCTCCGCTAAAGTGATGGTTTGCCGCAAAACGGTGTCGGCCGCCGCAAGCCCGTTCTCCGTCCTTTGAAAAACGGAGTCGCGCAAATTCAATGTATGCAGGAGAGTATCAACGCTAATCCGCGAAGAGATATAATTCAAGGATAAGTGTTCCTGAAAATTTCTTTGCGTCAGGGGCCTTCCGAACGGATAGATGTAACCGGAAAATGTTCCGGAGTATTCCCATTGATTACCCGCTTGCATGGGAGCGAAGTCAGCCCAAGCCACGGAACTCAAATACAATGCCGAGACAAAGACGGTTTTTCGCATGCTGGCTCCCATACGGATAATAACGGCATGACGCCCTGCCCGCATGCCGTTTTTGGCCTAAGAGGTCTTAAGATGAGCGAAGCTTCGCTGGCCGAGTGTTCGCCGCAGGCGAATGTATCGAGGCCAGCATCATCCCTCCCAAATCTCCTCCACCCACGGCAAACCATGTCGATTCAACGCTTCCATGAAGGGATCGGGATCCAGTTGTTCCATGTTCCACACCCCGGGTTTTTCCCATTTGCCCGTCACCATCATCATGGCTCCGATCATGGCGGGCACACCGGTGGTGTAGGAAATGGCCTGCGATTCCACCTCGGCGTAACACTCCTCGTGATCGCAGACGTTGTACACGTAGGTCTTAAGCGGTTTGCCGTTCTTGACGCCCTCGATGAGGCAACCGATATTGGTTTTCCCCTTGGTACGCGCTCCGAGCGAGGCCGGATCGGGCAGCACCGCCTTGAGGAATTGCAAAGGCACGATTTCCCGCCCTTGGAATTTCACGGGCTGGATGGAAGTCATGCCCACGTTCTCGAGGACGCGCAGATGCGTCAAATAGCGCTCGGAAAAAGTCATCCAGAAACGGATGCGCTTCAGGCCTTTCAGGTTCTTCGCCAACGACTCCAGCTCCTCATGGTACATGAGGTACATCTCCTTGGGCCCGATTTCCGGGAAGTCCCAGGTCTTATGCACCGAAAGCGGATCGGTTTCCTTCCATGTCCCGTTTTCCCAAAAGCGTCCTTTGGCCGTGATCTCGCGGATATTGATCTCAGGATTGAAATTGGTGGCGAAGGGATAGCCGTGATCGCCCGCGTTGGCGTCCATGATTTCCACGGAGTGGATTTCGTCGAAGCGGTGCTTTTGCGCATGGGCGCAGAACACGTTGGTGACTCCGGGATCGAAGCCCGATCCCAAAACCGCCATCAGTCCCTTTTCCTTGAAGCGATCCTGGTAAGCCCATTGCCATTTGTATTCGAACTTGGCCAAATCCGGGGGCTCGTAATTGGCCGTGTCGAGATAATCCACCCCGGTTTCAGGCAGGCGTCCATGATGGAAAGGTCTTGATAAGGCAAGGCCACGTTGATGACGAGCTTGGGTTGAAGCTTGCGGATGAGTGCCGCCATTGCGCGCGGGTCGTCGGCGTTCACCTGGGCGGTTTCCAGCGGGTATTTCCGGCGTTTCAGGATTTGCGCCTTGATGGCCTCGCATTTGGAAACCGTGCGGCTGGCCAGCACGGTACTGGAAAAAACCTCGGGGCATTGGCTTACCTTATGGGCCACCACCTGGCCCACGCCGCCCGCGCCGATGATCAGGACCTTGCTCATCCGTTTTCGCCTCGTTTTAAGAAGCGCAAAGTTAGTTTTTTGGCCCGGAGGTTTTATGGAAGACGGCTGCTCTCTCCTGGCGAAAAAGGATTGCGTCCCCTGCAAAGGCGGGGTTCCTCCGTTGCAAGGTTCTGAGCTGGATCGGTTGGGCCGCGAGCTAGGCCATGGCTGGAAAATCGTGGACGGCCATCATCTGGACAAGCGTTTCGAATTCCCCGACTTCCAAACCGCCCTGGACTTCACCGTGAAAATCGGGGCTATCGCGGAACATGAAGGTCATCACCCCGACATCGCCCTGGCCTGGGGCAAGGTGGGCGTGGCGATTTGGACGCACAAGATCAACGGGCTGACGGAGAGCGACTTCATCTTCGCTGCGAAGTGCGACCGAGCGGCAGCTACGAGCAGTGGCTCGTGACCAGTGGCCCGTGATCAGTGGCCAGAAACAAGTGGGCGAGTATTAGTCCCATTGCTCGGCTATTGACGCGTCACTCATTCTCTGGGCACTGTTGCAACCCTGGAACTACACGCGAACCAGAAGGGGGGCGGCGTCACGAAGCTACAGAGCGTGCTCGGGGCTTCATTGCTGTCGGGGATGTTCCTGTTCGCCGCCGGTTGCGGAACACATGACACAGGG